>NZ_JANKBZ010000061.1 GCF_024623785.1 Archangium lipolyticum | reverse complement strand
GTGACGTACTCTCATTCCTTACCGATACCCTCGCCGCGCACCGCCGCGGCTTGCGCGGGCCTTCGCTCCTCCCCACCGTGCCCGTACCTCAGCTCGCGCTCGCTGCCTGAGTCGGTGAACGGTTACGAGGTGAATTCCCCACGGAAGGCTGGGAAGCGAAATACCTACGGGACTGCGATGGAGACCCCGAGCAGGCCATTCGCAAGTACCTCGATTTCGTCGCCGAGTTCCTGACTTCGCATCGACAGGCGCCAGCGGAGAAATGATGGCTTGCGATTGGAGGGAGCGGGTGCTGCTCGCGGCGCGGTGGCTCGGGGCAGAGGCGAGGGGCGTGGAGTTGCTCGCCGAGCATGTGACGTGCATGGCGCACTGGCTGGCCCCCGCCGGCATCACGCTCGTGCAGGGGGACGCGGCCCAGGCGGACCTGTGTACCGGCCCTCGGCGTGGCGGTGAGTGCGCCCCAGCTGACGCGTCAGCGTGCCCGCTGCGTGTCAGTTGACGTGTCAGTGGGCGTGCCGACTTCGTTCTCGGGGGCGGAAATGTCTGAAGTCCGAGGGGCGCCACGTTGGCATCTGTCCTGCATTTACGGGCCACCAGGCGGACCGGCCCCCTCTGCCGAGCACACAGGGGAGTGCCGGACACGCCTCCGAGATGTCAGTCCAGCGCTCGGCTCACTCACACCCTGGAAAATCAATACCATGAAAATGCGCAAATTCTTGACGGTCTTCTCGCTGGGTAGCTGTCTGCTGATGACTGGCGCTGGAGCGCAGACGCCACCCGCCGCGCAACCTGACAAGGCACCGAAGGTGGAACAAAATGCGTGCTACCTGTGGAAGGGGCGTGGAGGTTCTCCCCAGGGGAGCTACATGGCTACCCATGCGAACTGCCGTCCATGGAATAGTCATTACGGGTGGAGCTTCTTCAAGCACAACAATGGGGCGGACTACTATCGCGGAACATTCAAGGATGCCGTGGTCACCCCCTCCACTTGGGCGGTCTACGCCGACTTCGGCTCAGCGGTTGTCTCCTCGAAGGCGGACTACGATTCCTTCGTCGCCAATACCAAATTGTCCGGCTCATGCGGCGAATGCCTGCACTGAGTCGTCCTGCGCTGGCCGGTGCCTGTGCGCGCCGGCTCGGCCGCTCCGAGGAGAGGGCAGAGGATTCTAGAACCGCTGCCCCCCTCGGTCTGGTGTGAGCGTCAGCGCTTGAGCAGGCTTCTCTGCTTCGACGGCGAGCGCCAGGCGAAGTCGCCTGGCAGGCCGAGACGCAGCGCCGCCTGCCAGGCGGGAGAGTTGCGGTCGCGCCTGAGGTCAGCGAACCGGCCGGCGGAGGTCAGCGCCATCCGGTCGAGCACGGTCAGGTCCCATTCCCTACCGAGCTCCAGTTTCTTCCGGACCACCGGCGGGAGGATCGCGACCGCGCCGCGGGCCATCGCGCGGTGCAGGATGCGCGGCACGGACGGCGCCGCGCGGCCCGATTCGATGATGTTCAGGAACTCGAGGTTGATCGGATGCGGCTCGAAACCTGGCAGCAGCCCTTCCATCATCGCGACGAACTCGGCTTCCGACCCAACGCTTTGCGTGACACCGTAGAGTTCGGCGACCGGCTTCCCGTCCGCGAAGAAGCGCACCTGCTCCTCTGGCGAGAGCGGACGAACGAAGGTGTGGTAGGCCTTGAAGAAGCCGAAAGCAGCGGTCGCGGAGACCCAATTGAGCAGCACCGGGTCGAGCGCACGGTACGATTGACCATTGGGGGTCTCACCCGACACGCGCGCGTGCATCTTCGTGACGCCGGAGATCACCTTGCGCGCCACCGAGGCAGGGCCATACACGCCCACCATTGCCGCGACCCCGGTCCGTCGCGAGCGTCCGATCGGGTCCACCTTGTAGATCGAGTGGTCCCATACCCCACTGCGGATCCGTGGGTCGGCGAACTCGAGCAGCACCGCGGCGACTCCGCCGACCCCCATGGCGATCGGGTTGCGGTAGACCCGCCACTGCACTGAGTCCGGTGGGACCAACGAAGGCTCTCCGGCGGGGGAGAGATAGTCGATCTTCCACTCGCGCGCGGCCGCCCGCTTCGCCGCCTGCGCCGGCGCTGCTTCGTGCTCGGCTGGTACCGGTTCACGTAAAGCCATGTCGCCACCCCTATCAGATGATATACTCCGTATATCAGGTGATAGGTTCCGCTGCAACGGCCGGAGCGCCTGTTCCGGAAGGGGCAGGAGTGAGCCCTACCGGAAACTGCTCCTCCCTGCCTATATGGCTGAGCATGAGCCTCGAGACCAAAAACCGCCTGACGCCAACGGAGATGACCCGGGCCCGGATCCTCGAGGCGGGCATGCGGTGTTTTGCTCGTGAGGGCTTCGCGGGCGCCACCACCCGGATGATCGCCTCCGAGGCGGGCGTCACGCTCCCGGTCATCGCCTACCACTTTGGCAACAAGGAGGGGCTGCACCGCGCTTGCGCGCAGGAGATCATCGAACAGCACAGTCGCCGGTTGTTGCCGCTGGTGAGCGCCGCTCGCGAGGCAGCGAACAAGGGATCGCTCTCGGCCACGGAAGCGCGGGACTGGCTCGACCGTATCCTCGACGCGCTCGTCAAGGCACTTACCGCTGATGCCGAGCAACGGCTCACCACCGATTTCGTGCTGCGCGAGATGAGCGAGCAGGGCCCCGGCTATGCGTTGCTGTTCGAGGGGCTGTGGAGCCCCGGCATCGGCCTCGTCGCCGACCTGCTGGCCATTGCTCGCCAGCGCCGCCCAGGGAGGGAGGAGGAGCGCGCGGGCGCGGTGATGCTGCTCGCCGCGCTCTCCGCCTTCACGACGATAGAGCCCGTGTCGCGCGCTGTCCTCGGGTGGGAGCGGCTCGACGAGACCCGCCGCGGTACCGTGACGGCCCTCGCGAAGCGCCTGCTGGACGGTCTCGTCGGGCGCTGACGCTCTCATTCCGGCGGCAAGCCACCCGCGGCGGCGTACGGGTCCATCATCGGCGCACCGCTGACGGGGCCATCCGCTGCCATTCCAGTACGACCACGGATTCGCTTCCCCCCATCAACAGGGGTTCGGTGCTCAAGACCAGCCGGTTCCCTTTCACGGTTGCCTTCCTTCTCTGCACGGTTCCGATCCAGTTCGGGAAGACGCTGCCCGTGATGTGGTGGCAGACCGTGTCCGTCTGCTCTTCGGTTTCGTAGGTCCCGAAGTAGACGGCAGCCCCGTCCAACGCGTCCTTTGCCTCCTGTGCCGAGCCCCCCTTCAAGTCCGCGGATTCGAAGGGGGGGCGGTCCCGCCCCATGAGTTGCACCGCCATGTTCCCGAGGCGGTCATACATCAGAATCCCCAGAGGATTCTGCCCGTAGGGGTAATCCCGGCTGCCATCAGGCAGGCGGCCCTCCACGGAGATGAGCTGCCAGGTGCCAACGAGTCTGTCCTTGAGCATTGCTTTGTCTCCCGCGAGGAACCCTGGCATGCGCATGCAGGGTCGCTTCGTGTACGCTGACGGTCGCATGACCTCACATCAAGGCCGGTGTGCTTGCACATCCATGTGAAATGTGGACAGGAGCCTGCCATTGTCATTGTGGGCTGTGACCACGAAATGGTCGGCCCGTTCCCGGACACAGCTCAGATGCAGCGGCTCCCCCGGAAGGGACGCGTGCCTGCAGGTGAGAACGCACCGGGTTATCTGATAGGCGTCGAGCCCAGGGAAGTGGCGCAGAAGAGAGCACGCGTTCCCACCAAGGATCGATACAGGACACATCGCCCGTATGGCGAAATGGCCGGCGAAGTCCTCGCGGCGGAACCCCTCCAGGGTGGCTCGTAGCGCCTCGCCGGGTTGTATCCATTCGATTTGCATCGGCCGCACGGGATCCACGTACGGGCTGGGATGGCCGGGAACCAGTGCAACCGCCGGTGTTGCATCGGCCCCCTTGGCTTTCACGAACTCCTCTTCGTTGAAGCCAGCGTACTCCACCTCCAGGACCGCGTAGCGCTCGCCCCCTTCCGTGAAGCATGTCACGGTTTCCGTATAGAAGGGATATCGCTTGGACTGATCGATCCGGTCCACGCGTCCCACGCAGCGAAAGAAGCCCGTGGTGGTGGCGTGGACCGGGAACACCTGGAGGTCTGCCTTGGTGGCAAGGTAGTAGTGTTTGGACTTGATCGGATTGGCTACGGCGCAGGCCAGCACGCCGTGGACAGCCATGGTGCGGAGCCCCTCGGAGCAACTCATCAATGTCGTCTCGGCGTAGCGCCGCTGCTCCGGCTTGAACTTGCTGTAGACAACACCATTGTCGACGGCAACGTCATACACCGCAACGTAAGGTGCGGATTCTCCAATGAGCTCGAATAGGTTCTCCATCGAATTCCTGCTTTCATGTGGGGGAGGACAATTGCTTTTGCTGGACCGCACCGTGAAGGCGATGGGGTCGAGGAAGTGCGATGCAGAGCCCATGCCATGCCAGGGATTTCCTCGGACCAAATGGTTGACGCACTCGAAGTGCAAGCTGACATGTCGAAAGGAGCGGGCTGACATGACAAACGGGCGGGCTGACATGTCACAGCCGATGGCCGCGGGTCCTCGGGTGCGTCGAGCGGCGCATTACCCTCTACACGCAGCAGGTTCGCGTGCTCGACCTCGTGCACCCTGTTCGCCGAGGAGCCCACACCAACTCACGTCACGGGACTGACACAGTCCCCGCCTGCGGCGTGTCACCGGCGTGTGGTACTCGGGGGGCCTCACTTGGAGACCCCCCATGCAACTACGCACCCTCGCCCTCGCCAGCCTCGCCGCGCTCGCGGCCTGTACCAACGCCACTCCCGAGACCGCGGAGGAGACCGGCGTCAGCACCGCCGCGGCGACGGCCACCCGTCTCTACGCCTCGGTGGGCGACAACGAGCTCAGCTTCGAGACGCTCGGCACCTTCGAGGAGCGTGATGGCGTCCGCGCCCTCATCATCCGCGGCACCGCGAACCGCTACCTCTCGGACGTCCTGAGCTTCGTCCCCGACGACGCCTTCGGGGATGCGAACATCATCAGCGAGCGCCGGTTCGAGCTCGTCCTTCACGAGGGCCACGAGCTCAACACCGTGCTCTCCGGCCTGCCGCTCTTCGTCCGCGTCGACACCTTCACGGGCATGCCGCGCTCGTACACCGCTCGCATCGTGATTGCCCCGCGGTTCTTCGACTTCCGCGGCGACAGCGGCATCTGGATCGACGAGGCGGTGAACCCCATCTACGTCGTCCAGGGCAACACCCACCTCCTCTATCGCGGCCACGCCTCGGTGTCCGGGTACGTGGACTGGCTCACCGTCACGGCGACCGACGGCATCCCGCAGGTCTACGGTCGGCCCAACTACCGCCTCGACTGGTCGTACCCGACGCTGTACCAGGCCATCGACCCGCACACCGACCCGCTCACCTTCAGCGCGGGCGCCGATGACGGCGTGGCCATGCAGAAGACGGCGCGCCTCGTCGCGCGCGTGATGGAGCTCGCGGTCACCGATGGCGACGCCTACGACGTCTGGCCTGACCCGGGCTGCGACCTCGCCGTCTACAACTGCTACCACTCACAGCCCGCGGGCACGACGGACTTCGGCCAGTGCGGTACCTACCGCCAGGTCCTGCGCTGCACGTACGCGAGCGCCTGCGAGGTGTCCCCCCAGCCGTTCTCGCTCACCGCCGCCGACGCCTCGTCCCTGGAGCCCGCGCGCGCGGCGTGGAACGTGGGGTCCACCCCCTTGTCCTGGTATGAAATCTCCTCCATCGCCGCCTACACCACGCCCGAGTGCCCGGCCCAGCCGGTGACGCTGCAGGCCATCGTGGAGCACCTTGGAGCGGACCATTCCCTGCCGTCCTTCACTGACGGCACCGTCACGAACCGCGCGGGCCTGGCGCAGAGCTACTTCTTCTCCGGCGGCAAGGGCGCCGCGCTGCTCTCGCGGATTGATGCCTACGCTGGCGGCGGCGACGTCCAGGCCTGGTTCTCCGGGGGAGAGGTGGCCTGCCACAACTGCCACGACTTCAAGGAGTGGGGCGTCCTCTACTACCCGGCCAGCCGCAAGGTCATCGTGCTCGACGGGCACCACGGCTACGACTCCTGAGCCGGCTCGAGCGCCATGCCGTCTCCGGATGACCGCCCGGCGCTTCACGGCCCGGGCGACATCATCCGACGGGGCATGGCGTTCGTCCCCGGGCTGAGGCCCTCCGAGTGCGCGGCCAGCCGCTCCTCCATGCACGCCAGCGTGCGCGTTGCGCGGACCTCCGTTTGCAATGCTCCCCGCATGCCCGATACGACGCGGACGCGGGCTGATTGTGCCCCGATTTTTCAAAAGGAAGGCCTGATTGTGAGACTGAGCTCAGTGTTCGTTACCTCATCCACCGCCCTGTTGGTCGCCGCAGGTGCTCATGCGGAGCCAGTCGCGGCGCCGGCGGACGCCGCCCCGATGTTGACCCAGGTCCAGTTCGCCGGCCAGGCGCTGCAACTGGGCGAACGCGATGGTCGCTGCGTGCTGCTGCGTGGCGAGACGTTGGTGATGCCGCTGGCGATCTCGGCGCCATGTGGGTTCAGTCCCGACCGCCGCGGCAAGGTGCGCATCGAGCCCTTCAATCGCGGCAGTCGCATCGTGTTGGTGGAGCACGTGCGGCCGGATCCGCGGATGGCTGGCGTGGAGCGGCCTTCTTGCATCAGGGAGTCACAGGCGGTGCGCGAGATCCGCGGCGTGCTGGAAGCCGGTACCGTCATTGCGTCCAGCTGCTGTGGCCACGGACCGACGGATCAGAAGTTGTTCGTCGCCGGCTTCGACTGGTGAGCCGTGCTGGAAGTGACACCGTAGGAGCCGCGCCGGACGGCCCCTCGGGGCAGGGCGGATTTCCGTCCGGTGGATGGAGCGCGGGAACCCGATACGATGCCGGGCATGATGGCTCCCGAGATTTCTTCCGCATCCTCCCTCCCGCTGGAGCGGCTCGCCGAGGGGTTCGCGGCCAGCTTCGCCGGGTACGTGGTTCCCATCTCCGCGGACGTCCGAGCCTTCGAGCAGCGGCTGCGTACCGAGCATGTGCACCTCGCCGACAGCCTCGTGATGATGAAGGAGGGGAGGCTGGTGGCGCTGGCGCTCGTGGCCCGCCGGAACGTGACGAGCCGGGTGGCGGCCATGGGGGTGGTGCCCGAGCTGAGGCGCGGAGGGCTGGGCCGTGAGCTCCTGCGAAGGGTTCTCGACGAGGCGCGGGCTCGCGGGGACCGCTCGGTGCGGCTGGAGGTCATCGAGAGCAATACCCCGGCGGTGGCCCTCTACGAGCGCATGGGTTTCCAGGTTCGCCGCCGGCTCGTGGGATGGGAGGGGACGCCGCCGGAGCAGGCCGTGCCCCTGGAAGAAATACCCCTCGTCACTGCGCTGGAGGCCATCCTCCGGTATGGCGAGCCCGGACTCCCCTGGCAGCTCGCGCCGGAGACCGTGGCCGGGCTCACTGCGCCGACGCGCGCCTTTCGCCTGGGCGCCGCCGTGGCCGTGGTCACCGAGGCCGGGTCCCAGGAGCTCGTCCTCCGCTCCCTGGTCGCCGGGGAGAAGCGCCGCCAGGGGGAAGGGAGCCGCCTCCTGCGAGCGCTTGCCGCGCGAATGTCGGGCCGCTGGTGGAGGGTTCCCGCCATTGTTCCCGAGGAGCTGGGCGCCGGCTTCTTCGCCGCGAATGGATTGAAGCGGCAGTCCCTCACCCAGCTCGAGATGGTCAGTTCCTCCAACCCGTCTTGAGCTTCCTCATCTGCTCCGGACCCGCTGACGCGAGGCCCGATTACAGCCGCTGCAGGGAGAAGCGCGAGCGAACCTTCGTGCCGCCCATGCCACCCATGGACTGGTCGATGACCTGGGTGCCCTCGATGCGGATGAGCCGGCCGGCCGCCACGTCGAAGCCGCTGGTCACGTCCAGGTCCACCTTCATGCCCATGGCCCCGCCCGAGCCGCTGCCCATGCCGGGCATGCCGCCGCCCATGTTCATGCCGCCCATGCCGGGCATGCCGCCGCCCATGTTCATGTCACCCATGGCCTGAGCGGAGCCGCCCTCGTCACCGTCACCGGACTCCTGCTCGGCCGCGCCGACCTCGCCCTCTCCGGCGGGAACCTCGGTCTTCTGGGCCACGGTGGTGCGCATCTGGGCCACGTTGTTCTCGATCTCCGCGAGCGTCATCGCCATGGCGCCCATGGGGGTGGTCACCTCGTAGCGGCCGCCCGGCGTCATGTCGCCATCGGGGAGCACCATCATCTCGAAGATCTGCTTCGGGAGGACGTCCACGGAGGGGTCCTCCTCCTTGATCTTCACGGCCTTGAGCGCGGGGGGCGGCGCCTTCTTCTCCGTCATGGCCATGGAGACGGTGCCGCTCTTCGAGTCCACCGCGGCCACCACGTCGACGCGCGTGTCGCCCGCGGTCATCGAGGCGCTGGCCCCCTTGGGTCCGGCCTTCAGGTTGTGCACGCCCACCACGGTGCGGCCTTCCTGGACGTAGACCGTCACCATCTTGAAGAACTTCGCGTGGCCCTTGCGATCCACCTCGGCCTTCACCTTCTTCGCGGCGGGGGGAATGTTGTCGATGGTGGTGACGCGCTTGTCGGCGCCGACCAGGTCCATCTTCTCCAGGGTGAGCTCCACCTCGGCCGTGCCGTCCTTGCGCACCGAGAGCACCTTCTGGCTGAAGACGGACTGGACCTTCATGCGGACGTTCATGCCGCCCTGGCCCATCTCCATCCCGGGCATCTGCATGCCGGGCATCCCGCCCATGCCGCCGGGCATCTTCATCTCGATGGTCGAGTCATCCTCGTACTGGAAGCGGTGCACATCCCCCTTCTTCCACTGATAGTTGAGCTCCACGGCGGAAGCGGAGCCAGAAGCGAACAGCACGAGCGCGGCAGCGAGACTGCGGGAACCGAAACGCATGGGGATACCCCCCTCCCAGGGGATGCGGGCGGGCCAGGAGCCCACCTCGTGTTGCGGAATTGTTGCGGATGGCACTCAGGACGTCGAGCCACCGGAAAAATTCTGCGAGACGTGCCCGCGAGGGCTCCGCGCGCCTGGACTGGGGCCGTGACGGAAACCCCCGACACCCTCCTCGATGGCACCCACACCGTGCTCACGCCCGAGTACGTGGAATTCCGCTTCACGCTCGCGGGCTTCTACTCACCGTCCGATGCCCCAGCGTCATCCCAGTGGAAAGGCCGATCCATACGTATGGATTGTGATGGGCGAGGGCAAAAAACAGCGCCACCGGTGGCTGGGTGACCCACCGGTGGCTACGACTTCAGTCGATGGGCGTGTCTCAGTCGAAGGTCCCGCAGGTAATGACGGTACAGGCGATCCCGCAGGAGTTGGGGATGTGCTGCGAGTAGCGGGGCTCACACTTTCCGCCGACGGCCCCGAGCAGCTCGGCCCCGTCGAGCTCGGTCAGGGAACTGCCGGAAGGGCAGTCGGGGAGGGCGGCGCGCTCCTCGGCGGAGAGACGGGCGCGGTACTCCGGGTCCTTCCAGGCCCGGACGATCAACTCCTTCTTCATGGCTTCCTCCTCGTGAGGTGCCTGTCTCGGGATTGGGACAGTCATCTGGAGGGAGTGCCCAGAGTCCATCCGTGACAACATGTCTCGCCCAGTCCTCGAGGAGCCTTCCCGGGTTTTCGCGTTTCCCTAGGGTTCGCACACCCCAATGCGATCGCCCTTGTCATCGAAGCACCGCTGCTTCGCCGGTGAGTCGGGACACCCGCACGCCTTGCCCGTCTCACAGATGTCCTGCTCGACCGGGCAGGTCTTCGCGCAGTAGCGCGTCTCCTCCTCGCTCCCGGGCTGCCAGTGCACGCACTCGAGTCCCTGCTCGCAGTCACTCGAGTTCAGGCAGTCCCAGCCCGCCGGGATGCAGCCGCTGAAGAGCAGCGCGAGCACGGCCAGTGCCATGACCTTCCATGGCGCTCCAGGACACGGCGCTCCAGGACACCGCTGTCGCACCGCGCTCGGGATTCCGTGGGATTCACTCATGTCCTTCTCCTGGGTGTTGGGTTGCCCGGCCGCCCAGAGCAACTCCCACGCCACGCGTCAGGGCGCATGGACGTAGTTGAAGAACCCCTCCTTGGGCTCCCCCCTTCGGTCGAGAGCATTTCCGCTCGTAGGACCTGCGGCGCCAACCGCTAGACCGAGCGTCGAGGCAGGCTCACGGTGAAAGTGGTGCCCTCCTCCGGCGTGGAGCGTACGTGGATGTCCCCGCCATGGGCGAGGACAATCTGCCGGGTGATGAAGAGCCCCAGGCCGAGACTGCCCCGGCTCGCACCGGCCCCGGGCCCCCTCCGATAGGGCTCGAAGAGGTGTGATTGAAGCTCGGGCGGGATGGCGCGCCCCGCGTTCTCGTTGTGCACCTCGAGCAGGACGTGCTCGCCCTCGCTCCGGGTGGACACCCGCACGGGTGAGTCCTCCGGGCTGTGCTGGAGCGCATTGCCCACCAGGTTGGTCACCACCTGCGCCAACCGGTCCCCATCCCATTCGCCCTTCCCCTCTCCGCTGGCGTGGAACGCGATGTGCCTGTCGGGATGGGCCAGTCTCACCTCCTTCACCACCCGCAGGACGAGTGGGTGGAAGTCCAGCGGCTCGCGCTGGATGGGGATGCCCTTCATGCGCGCCTGGTTGAAGTCGAGCAGGTCTCGAATCATCCGGCTGGCCCGGTTCGCCGCTGAAAGGATGCGATTGACAGCCGTGGTGGCGCGCTTGTCCATGTCCTCGCGCTTGAGCAGACTCGTGGCCGACAGGCTGATGGCATTGAGTGGGGTGCGCAGGTCGTGGCTGACGATGGCCACCACGTCCTCTCTCACCCGGATGGCCTCCTGTGCTTCCTGGTAGAGCCGTGCGTTGTCCAGCGCCAGCGCCGCGCGATCGGCCATGCCCCGGGCCACCTCCAGGTCCGTCGTGGCGCACGTGGGGCGAGGCTGGCTCCAGGCGAAGGAGATGAGGCCGAGCTTACGGCCCCGGGCCACCAGCGGGACGAAGAGGAAGGACTTCAGCTCGAGCGCCTCCACGAAGGCCCGGTACTTCGGGTCGTTGGAGAGAACGCTCTGCCTGGTGGGCTCCGGTTCCGCCACGGGCACACCCCCCTCCAGGATATGCATCAGGACACTGGCGCCCTGTTGAGAATGAGAAGGGGACGGCATCGCGCGGCGGATGAGCGCCTGGCGCTCGGGGTCGCGTGCCGCCACCTCCAGCAGTTGCAACCGCCCGTCCTCCCCCAGCAGGTCCACCATGCAGTAGTCGGACAGATGCTCCACCACGAGCGAGGCGAGATTCTTGAGCGTGGTGTGGACGTCGAGCGACTGGGACAACAGCGTGCCCACCCGGACGAACAGGGCCTGCGCCTCCTCGGCTTGCTTGCGCGCGGAGATGTCGCGCACGAAACAGGTGAAGAAGCGACCTTGCGACAGGCGCGTCTCGCTGACGGAGAGCTCCAGGGGGAAGAGGCTCCCGTCCTCGCGACGGCCCCTCACCTCGCGTCCACTGCCGAGCAGCTTGTGCGCTCCCGGCTGGATGTTGCCGCTCAGGTACGGCTCGGGCAGCAGCTGGAGGAAGTCCTGGCCCAGCAGCTTCTCGGGAGGCTGGCCGAAGATGCGCACCGTGGCCGGGTTGATGCTCTGGATTCTGCCCCCCTCGTCGATGGTGAGGATTCCATCCACCGCCGTCTCCAGGATGGCCTCCAGCCGCTGGGTCGTCGCGCGCAGGGCCTCCTCGGCTTGCCGCCGCGGTGAGATGTCGCGGGTAATCATGGCGAAGCCCCGCAGGTTCCCCCGCTCATCACGCAGGGCGGTGAGCAGCACGTCCGCCCAGAAGCGGCTGCCGTCCTTGCGCACCAGGGGCATTTCCGCGCGGTGCTGTCCCTCGGTGGAGGCCAGTTGCAGGGCTTCCTCGGGAACCCCGGCCACCACGTCTCCGGGGAGGTAGAAGACGGATAGGGAGCGGCCGAGGACTTCCGACGCCTGCCAGCCCTTGATGCGCTCGGCGCCCGGATTCCAGCTCGTCACCCGGCCCTTGGGGTCGAGCATGAAGATGGCATAGTCCTCCACGCCCTCCACCAGCAGGCGGAAACGCTCCTCAATGGCGCTTTCGGCGCGCTTGCGCTCGGTGATGTCCAGCGCCACGCTGGCCACGAGGATGACCTCGCCGGCCCGGTTGCGCACCGGAGCGTGGTTGGAGAGCCAGTGGCGGACCTCTCCACCCAGCCCGGCGTGGGGGCCCGTCGTCTCATAGCCAAAGACCGGCTGCCCCGTCTCCAGCACCTGGCGGCGGACGGACGAGAGCTGGTCGGCGAAGACGGTAGAGAGCGGCTCCAGACGATGGCCCTGGATGTGCTCGAAGGGACGGCCGAGGAGATCGGCCACCATCTGGTTGGCGCGCACGTAGCGCAGGTCGCGATCGAGGAAGGACATCGCCACCGGAGCGGTGTTGAGCAGGGTGTCCAGCAGCGCCAGCGCCTCTTCCGCCTTGCGGCGCTCGCGCACCAACTCCGTCACCTCCACCGCATGCACGAAGACGCCATCCACCTGACCATCCGGCCCATAGGTGGGCGTGTCGACGTAATTGAAGAAGGCTTCCTCGGGCTCCCCCCCTTCGGGTGGGACCAACCACAGCGGGGCTTCGTTGCCCGCAGCGGACTTGCCCGTGCGGTAGACGTTGTCGATCAGCTCACCGTAGCCCTGCTCCACGAACTCCGGAAACGCCTCGCGCAGGGGCTTGCCCACCATGTCCCGGCCGCCGAGGCGCTGGACGGTGAGGGTATTGGCCAGGGTGAAGATGTGCTCGGGCCCCTGCATCACGAAGATGAAGGCGGGTGACTGTTGTTGGAGGAGTGAGTGCAGGCGCTCGCGTTGGGCTTCGGCCTCGCGCAGCAGCCGGGCCCGAGCGGCCTCGGCCTCCTTGCGCTCGGTGATGTCGGTGGAGACGCCGCCCATGGCAGCCGGAGTGCCCTCGTCCCCCGGCAGGGGGAACTTCGTGGACAGGAAGGTGCGCGGCCCGGAGGAATGGTTCATCACTTCCTCGGTGACACAGGTGTGCCCGGCCAAAGCCTGGGCGTCATGGGCCTGGTATTGCCTGGCGAGCTCCTCGGGGAAGAAGGCGAAGTCGTCCCGACCGAGGATTTCCTCGCGCGAGCGCCCTAGCAGTTCCTGCAGGTGGCGGTTGGCGATGAAGTAGCGGCCCTCGGCGTCCTTGGCATAGATGGCGACGGGGGCCTGGTCCAATAACCCCTGGAGCCGGACCTCGTTGAGCCGCTGCGCCGCATCCCGCTGGCGGGTGTACTCGTCCGCCGCATCGGCGATGCTGTGGACGATGAAGGAGGCGAGTGCTCGGAGCTCTGCCAGGGTGACGTGCGCTCCCGTCTGCTCCACCGAATCGAGGATGCACTCGTGCAGCAGGTCGTATTCTCGCACCAGCACCGCCAGATTGAAGCCGATGCGCAGGCGCTGGCGGCCGTGCTCCCGGGCCACGGTGCTCTCCTCCGGTACCGCGGCGGCGCCTCCCTGCCCGGCCCGATGCAGCACCGTTGTCATC
This sequence comes from Archangium lipolyticum, assembly GCF_024623785.1. Taxonomy (NCBI): domain Bacteria; kingdom Pseudomonadati; phylum Myxococcota; class Myxococcia; order Myxococcales; family Archangiaceae; genus Archangium; species Archangium lipolyticum. The sequence continues at coordinate 9,093 of NZ_JANKBZ010000061.1, read as the reverse complement.
TCCTGGAGGTAGTCACCAATATGGTCCTCCAGCACGCTCCGGGCCCGGGGCTCCGGGGCCAGCCCCTCGCGCAACCGCTCCACCCATTGGTGGACGATATGGTCCTGCCGGGCCTCCAGCACGCCCGCCAGCGAGGATGACGGGGACTCTTGCCCACGCATCTCGAGGTTCACGGCGGTATTCCTCCCCCAGTAGTGGAGACAACGGCTCCATCCGATGAAGATAGAACCGCGCATGGGAAGAGGAGTCCCCCGCGACAGCAAGCAGACATGAGAGAGCATTCCCGCTCGTAGGAGCCTCCCTCGTGGTCAGGTCCCACTCGCGCGCTCAGCACTTGCTGGGCGAGGGGGATTTCCCAGGCCCACGCAGCTGGCCCCCAGGGCTTCATCCCGGGTCTAGCAGGGGCCGAGCACCGTGCAGCTGCCCGAGGCAACGTAGACGTAGCCATTGGAATCGAACTGCAGCCAGTTCGTGGCTCCGCCCGAGGCGTTGGTGCCCATGGCCGCGCAGATGACCTTGGACCCGTTGCTCTTCGTGAGGCACGTGTCCTGGGCCAGGAATCCGCTCCAGGCCCTACCCGTCGCGAGGCTGGAAACCTTGAAGCCGGCGCTCCAGGTGAAGAGCCGAGCCATTCCCCGGACCGACATAGAGGGACTGGTTGCCGTCGAGATACCCGGCATCGATGAGGCCGTTCGCGGAGACGCCCACATAGGTGCCGGCCTTGAAGGTCACATAGCCGCTGGGGCTATATTCTCGCGCGGATGCCATGAACTTCTTCATATTCCCATCCGTGCGGTATTACCCATTCGCCAGGTGAAACGTGAGCAGTCATGAGAAGGTGGCCAGCCTCATGATGTGAGAGCTTTCGATGACCCGGCGCGGTCCGGCTCCGCAGCCCTCGGGTCGGGACTCCCCATCCCCAGGGGTCACCCCGTGCCGTAGACCGCGGCCAGGGCGTGCCGGACTCATAGGCCTCGGCGAGCGAGACGCACGCATCGGGGTTGCGCTGTCCTCGGCAGGCCCGAGTCAGCAGCTCGAGTCCCTGCTTCTGACGTATAGGAAGGACAGGAGCCCGGTTGGGGGTAGCGGGTGGGAGCAGAGGGGAGGTGAGGAGCGCAGAGGGGCATCCCATGAGCCGCACGCCGGGCCGGCGAGCTCATTCCCTCGGCTCCGCTAGGGGCAGTTCACCGGCTGCACGGTGTAGCGGATGGGGTTGGTCAGTCCCGGCGCGGTGATGGTCACCGCATAGGTATGGCCAGCCTGTGTGGTCCAGCCCTGTGGGTTGAAGCGGATGGCGTAGGCGGAGCCGTAGTTCGCGAGCAACTGCGTCACGGTGACCGGAGCGGGCTGCCCGTTGTCCGTGACCGTGACCTGCGCGCTCCCGAGGTTGTAGCTGGACGCGTAGGTCTGTACGGACCACCCGGTGACATCGACCGAGGTCTTCCCCGGGATGTGGATGGCTCCGAGGGGGACGGGGCCCGGCGGTGGCCAGGCGGTCCAGGCGCGGTTGGCACTCCCGCTGCCACCAATGACCCAGTGGCAGGAGCCTCCTGTCGTTCCTCCAATTCCCACCGGCCCGAGCTGGTTGGAGAGGAACCAGCGGCGATGGCCGAGCGTGGTCGCGTTGCCGGAGTCCGATATGTACAGGTCGATGCAGTCCACGGCCCGGCCCGAGCAGATGTTGCTCTTGCCAGCAGCCTCCACGCCACCGGAGGTGTAGCAGCTCCAGCTGGTGGGCGGGCTGTGATTCAGGCTGTTGTTGGCGTCCATCATGAGCGCGCACTCCTGGGCCTTCTGATTGCGCACCGCATCGGTGGTCACCGCTGGCAGCTCGGCGAGGAAGCGATAGAGGTTGATGAGCCGCAGCGCGTTGGCGCGGGCGCTCGCCCCCAGGTCGCCCACGATGCACCCGTTCACGGCTCCGCTCCAGGTGCCTTCGGAGAGGTCCGCGCGGTCACACTTCCAGCGCAGACACACCTGGGTGGAGCGATCGCCGGTGATATTCGAGCAGGAGGGGGGCCCTGCATCCGGAATCTCCGAGCCCGGTCCCGCATCTCCGGGCGCGTTGACTCCGCCGTCCACCTCGTCGCCTTCTCGGACTTCCCCCGCGCAGGCGGATGCCTGCAATGCGGCGGTGACGAGGCACAACATTCGGAATGAGCTCAGGCTTGGGATGTGGCGCATGGTGTCAGGATATTCGAGATCGAGGAGCCCAATCGGCGGTTTCGATTCCCGCCGGCTCCAATCTTCACGGCCGCGGTGAAGGCGCTCTAGAGCTCATGGCCCAGCCGCCTTCTTGTTAGCTCCGAGCCATTCGAAGGGATCTCCCCTGTCCAGGATCTTCGGAGTGCACTCTGATGATCGCCCTACAGGGGGCGGAATTCTCCTATGCGCCAGGATCGGGTAGGCCGCTGGCTTCTCCTCACCGGAGTGTTTCTCCTGGCTGGATTGGCCCTCGTGCTCGGGCCCCGCTTCCTCGAGGGGCGCGCCTCGGCTCCGCTCACTCCAGAGGAACGGGAGTGGCTCACGAGCCATGCCGACAGCCTCGTGCTCGGGACCTATACCAACTCCCCGCTGTCGTTCGTGAACGACCAGGGGGAGCTCAGCGGCATGGCCGTGGACTATGTCCGGTTGTTGGAACGGAAGCTCGGCATCGAGTTTCGCAGGGCTCCTCCCGTCATCATCCGCGAGCTGCTCAAGGACATGCGAGAGGGGAGGGTGGATCTGACGAGCGGGCTGACCCCAACCCCCGAGCGCTCGGAATACCTTCTCTTCTCCGCGCCCTACGTCCGCATTCCGACCATCATCGTCGTGCGCCGGGGGTCCTGGGAGACGCTCACGCTCGAGCAGATGAAGGGACTTCGGGTCGCGGTGGGGGAGAACTTCGGAGCCCATGAGTATCTGAAACGCAACCACCCCGAGCTTCAGCTCGTCCCCGTTCCCAATGATCTCGAGGGACTGATGCGCCTGTCGACGGGCGAAGCCGATGCGATGGTCGTGCATGTCGCGGCCGCGTCCTTCTACATCACCCGGGAGAACCTGACGAGCCTCCATGTGGCGGGAAGAACCCCCTACCAGTACGAGCTCGCGATGGCGATCCGGAAGGATGAGCCGATCCTGCACCGCATCGTCCAGAAGGGGCTGGACCAGATGACGGAGGGGGAAAAGCAGATCATCTGGTCGCGTTGGATCCACGAGTGGGAGATGCCGTTCTACCGTGAACCCTCCTTCTGGCGGTTCGTGGCGCTCCTGGTCGTATGCGTGGGGGTGGTGGTGGGGACGATCATCACCTGGAACAAGGCGCTGAAGCAGCAGGTGCGGGCGCGAACCGCTGACCTCGCGGCGGCCCATCGGAACGTCTCGTTTCTCGCGGAGACGAGCGTCATCCTTTCCGAGACGCTTGATTACAAAGCGATGCTCTCTCGCCTGGGTGAGCTGTGTGTGCGCCACCTCGCCGACTGGTGCGTCATCGACCTGGTGACGGATGGGCAGAGCCGCCGGGTCGCCGGGGCTCATGTCAGCCCCGCGAAGCGGCCGTTGCTCGACAAGCTCGCCGAGCGCTATCCGGCCTGGGTGGGAGGCCCCAGCCCCGCCAGCGAGGTGCTTCGGAGCAACCAGCCTCGTCTCTACCCCGAGATATCCGAGGAGGACATCCAGGCCACGAGTGAGAACGAGGAGCATGCGCAGATCATCCTCGCGCTCGGAACCCGGAGCGCCATCGCGGTACCGCTCATCGCGCGAGGAAACACGCTCGGGGTGCTCACCCTGGGCTCGGGCACGCCCGGAAGGCGCTATGGGGAGAAGGATCTCGAGCTGGCACAGGAGGTAGCACGGCGCGCCTCCATCGCGTACGACAATGCCCGGTTGTATCAGCAAGCCCAGGAGGCCATTCGTATCCGGGACGTCTTCCTCATGGTCGCCGCCCACGAGCTTCGCACGCCCCTGACGTCATTGAAGCTCCGCCTCTCCTCCCTCCACCGTCTGTTCCAGACTCCTCCGGGGCAGACGGTTCCGACCGACGCCATCTTCCGCGAGTTGACCCGACTCGAGGCACAGGCCAATCGGCTTCACGCGCTCATCGAGCAGCTGCTCGATGTCTCGCATATCAGCGTGGGGCGTTTCGAGTTGATGCGTGAGGAGGTCGATCTCTGCCAGGTGGTCCAGGAGGTGGTGGAGGACTTGCGCGAGCAGCTGTCTCGCAGCGGTTCCCGGTTGGAGGTTCGGACCGAGTGCCCCGGCGTCGGGTATTGGGACCGGCTCCGGCTGGAGCAGGTGGTGGCCAACCTGCTCGGAAACGCCATCAAGTTCGGAGAGGGAAAGCCGCTGGAGGTGAGGGTCGAGTCCGGACCGGAGGTGGTGCGGCTCATCGTGCGGGACCAGGGCATCGGTTTTCCGAGCGAGGCCAGGGCCCGCATCTTCGAGAAGTTCGAGCGGGCGGTCTCCGAGCGTCACTATGGAGGGCTCGGGCTCGGGCTCTTCATCGCCCGACAGATCGTGGAGACTCATGGGGGCACCATCTCCGTCGAGAGCACTCCCGGGGAGGGTTCGACCTTCATCGTGGCCCTCCCGCGTAGAGTGGAGCGTGCGTCTCCTCCGTCCTGAAGAGGGGATGGGCTTGCACCGGTTACGTGGACAGTAGGCCGGCGAGCGTCCAGGCGCTCCGCCAGGCCGTGGCCGAGCAACCGCGCCGCTGGGAGTGTCTCCACACCCGTCGGCTTCAGTCCCAGGTTCGAAGGTGCCTCGATGATGGCGCAGTAGCGGACGTCGGCATGGCAGAGCCTTCTCTTTGAGAACCCTCTCGGAGATACCTTCTCGGCCGATCCCCCGGACCAGCCCTCGCCTGCCCCCTCGCGCGCACGGGTGGCCTGGGGGGACAGTGGCTATATGAGTTCCGTGACGACTCCTGGCACACCCGAATCTCCGCTCTCGCTCCTCTGCCGCAGCTGCGGCCTGTGCTGCGATGGCAGCCTCTTCAGCCACGTGGGGCTCGAGGCGGACGAGCTGGAGCGTCTGCGCGCCCTCGGTATTCCCACGCAGCAGCGGCGCAGCGGGACGGAGGTGCTTGCTCAGCGGTGCCCAGCGCTCAAGGGCCGTGACTGCCAGATATACAAAGACCGTCCGTCGAGCTGCGCCGCGTACAAGTGCTTGCTCGCGGACTCCCTCGTCGAGGACCGGGTGTAGAGCGACAGCAAAATTGACCCCCTCGCGACACTAAAACTGACCCCCTTCCGGGGCCTCCACACCAAGGAGGTCACCTCGATGGGAGAGACGGCAGCAGTTGTGGCACCCCGCGCGGCGGAGGTGCCGATGGTCGAGCAGGAAGTGGTGCGGCGCATACGGGTGCTGGCGGAGGCGGGCTGGGGCCACAAGCGGATAGCGCGCGAGGTGGGCGTGGCGCGCAACACGGTGAGGCGCTACCTGCGCGCGGGCAGCGAGGCCGACAAGCAGGTGAGGCCGAAGGCGCGGCGGCTCACCGGGGACGAGCAGCAACGCGCGGTGGAGTTGTGGAATGGAGCGGCGGAGGGCAACGCCGTCGTCGTCAAGGCGCTGCTGGAGCAAGAGAGAGTGGGGGCCAGCGTGCGCACCGTGCAGCGAGCGGTGGAGGAGAGACGGCGGCAGGTGCACGCGGCGCAGGTGGCCACGGTGCGCTTCGAGACGAAGCCAGGGCAGCAGATGCAGGTGGACTTCGGCGAGAAAAAGGTGCGGCTGGGCGGGCAGCTGGTGAAGGTGTTCCTGCTGGTGGCGGTGCTGAGCTTCTCGCGGCGGCTGTTCGTGCGCGCCTTCCTCAATCAGCGCGGAGACGACTGGCGGGAGGGAGTGGCCGCGGCCTTCGTGCACTTTGGAGGCGTGGTGCTGGAGGTGCTCGGGGACAATGCCCGGCCGCTGGTGGACGAGCACGACAGGAAGGCCGGCAGCGTGCGCTTCCACCCGGCCTGGGTGGAGTTCTGCAAGGACTGGGACGTGACGCCCAAGGCGTGCGGGCCGTACCGTGCGCGCACCAAGGGCAAGACGGAGTCGGGCGTCAAGTACGTCAAGCGCAACGCGCTGGCGGGCAGGGAGTTCGAGTCCTTCGCCGCGCTGGAGAAGCACCTGGTGGAGTGGATGGCCGAGGCGGATGCGCGCGTGCACGGCACCACGCATGAGCGGCCGCTGGACAGATTCGAGCGTGAGGAGAAGGCCGCGCTGCGCCCGCTGCCCTCACGTCCACTGCCGCGTCGGCAGCAGAGGCTCAAGCGCAAGGTGGCCAACGACGCGCTGGTGGACGTGGACACGGTGCGCTACAGCGTGCCGCACCGGCTGGTGCGCGAGAGCGTCGAGGTGCAGGTGGGAGAGGCGGAGGTGCGCATCTTCCACGCGGGCAAGCTGGTGGCCACGCACGTACGCGGCAAGGAGCCACACGGGCGCGTCGTCGACCCGGCTCACTGGGAAGGACTGTGGCGAGCGCGCGCCGTGGAGCCCGCCGAGGACGGCTCCAAGCTGGCCGCGCTCGGGCGCTCGCTGGAGGACTACGCCGCCGTGGTGGAGCAGGGCGCGAAGCGAGGTGTCGCATGAGCCACGAGCTGGTGCATGCGCGCGTGCTCGAGCACCTGGAGCGACTGCGCTTGGGACACCTGGCCGAGCGGTTGGACGCGCTGCTGGCGGAGGCGGCACGCGGCGAGCCCACGTACCTGGACTTCCTCGACGCGCTGCTGCGCGAGGAGATGGGGGCCAAGCAGCGCAAGCGGGTGAGCATGGGAATCACCATCGCGCACTTCCCGGCGGTGAAGACGCTGGAGGACTTCGACTTCAAGGCGCAGCCCTCGGTGGACCAGAAGCTGGTGCGGGAACTGGCCACGGGGCGTTTCATCGCCCAGTGCGAGAACGTGCTGCTCTTCGGTCCGCCGGGCGTGGGCAAGACGCACCTGGCGATTGGGCTGGGCCGCGCGGCGGTGGAGACCGGGCACTCCGTGCTCTTCACCAGCGCCACGGCGCTGCTGGCGGCGCTGGCCAGGGCCGAGAGCGAAGGCGCGCTCAAGGACAAGCTCAACTACTTCGCCAAGCCGAAGCTGCTGGTGGTCGATGAGCTGGGCTACCTGCCGTTTGAGAAGCGCAGTGCCCACCTCTTCTTCCAGCTGGTGGCGCGTCGCTACGAGAAGGGCAGCATGCTGCTGACCACCAACCAGATGGTGGGGCAGTGGGGCGGCGTCTTCGGCGATGACGTGCTGGCCGCGGCCATCCTCGACCGGTTGCTGCACCACAGCCACACGCTGCTCATCCAGGGCGACAGCTACCGGCTGCGGCAGAAGAAGAAGGCCGGGCTGCTGAGCCGGGGCGTGCTGCAGGCCACCAGCAGTGCAGCTGAACCCGAGCGCTGAGCCTCGGCAGGCACCTGCGCTCGCCCTCGCTCGAGAAGCAGCGAGGGCGAGCTCCGGCGGACGCAGGACGCAGAACGACGTAGCATCTCGACGTAGGACAACGGGCCCTGGGAGGGGGTCAGTTTTAGTGACGTAAGGGGGTCAAAAATTCCTGTCGCCTGACACCGGGTCACATTGGAGGAGGCTCAGGCGGTGGTGCGCAAAGCGCAACGACTGATTGCCGACGGCCACGCCCGACGCTTCCTTCGACAGCGCTTCCGCGGACGCAAGGGCCTCGATTGATCGCCGCGGGCGCTCGGACGCTGCGTCGATGCCCGCATCCAACCCATTTCGGGCGGCACCGAGGCCTTCGTGGCGGAGGTCACGGGCGACTCGTAGGCCACCGCGAGGCGTGCCGCGCCTCAAGGCGTGGAGCGCCCGCCAATCTCCGGGAAGCGCTCGTAGGCCCGCTTGAGCGCGTCCAGGTGGGCGGGGGTGTCCAGGTCGAGCGGCGCATCGGTGAGCCTGACGACCCATCCGCCCGTCGCGGTACGCCGTGAGCGCGACAGCAGCTCCGCGTCGCAGGCGGGGTCGGGGAAGCCGATGGCCCGTGCGGCAGCAGCCGACCAGTAGTTCAGCCACCCGAGGCGATGCGGAATCTCAGGCGAGCGGATTTTCTTTGGGAGCTTGAGCGCTGGCAGTCCCCGGGGAGGACACGGAGGACCTTCCAGCGTGGGACTCGTCTGCTCTGCGATCTCCACACCCGCGTTGATCGGTGTCGCGTGCCCCCAGAACGCGCGTGCGCCCTCCGCTACGGCTTCCAGCATATCCGCTGCTGCGGCGATGCCGGCTGCGTCTAGCGGCAGGTCTGCATGGACTTCAAAGTGCGGCGGGTTGCCTGCTGCAAGACCGTTCGGGTTTTCCCACCCGGCAACCGTCACGAGGTGGTCATTGTCATCGTTGCAGAGGAACGGAAATCCGCCGTCCGTGCTGTTTGCCGCGATCCATTCATCGCGGTGAGGCAATGCAATAAGGTCTTCTTTTCCGGAAGTCGTCCATCCCAGACGCAAGCCCGGAAGCGCACGTTCCATCCCGTGGATGATGGCGAGAGGTAGCGCATCGCCGCGCACGAGTGCAGGCGCGTAGACGATGATGCCAAGCTCGTTTTGGCTAGATGTCATTTCAGCACCAGTCCATGAAGGCGACTTTAAGGGTGGGATCCGCGCGGTTTAGCGCGGTCTTGTGCGCTTCGCTGCGCACGCCAACAATGAAGTCATACCCACACGCTTCTGCGAGTCTCTTCTCGCGTTGCAGCTCGCCCAATTTCATTTTGATGAAGAACTTCTGTGAGTGTGGTGAGTGCTTGTCAAAATCATCCGTCTTGACGTCCCACAGCGTGCGCGTGGCCAGTTGCAGCGCGTCGAAGCTCTTCCCATTCACGAACATATCCCAACCGGGGAAGCTGTTGTTCGGCATCAGGTCGGCGCATTTGTTGTGCGGGTCATAGTACAGCCGCTTCTGCGAGCGCTACGGCCGGTGGCTGCAAGGGGCGAGCGTCACCATGAGGCAGGAGCACCGCGCGGGCGAGAAGAGCTTCGTGGACTTCAGCGGCGACGGGGTGCAGGTGGTAGATGCGTATTCCGGCGAAGTGGAACACCCGTTCCGGGCGAAGTGGAACACCCATTCCGGCCATGTGGAACAGTCGGAGCGTCAGCGACGCTGGCCGGGGTTCACTTCGCCCCCTTCTTGGACCGGGTCA
>NZ_JANKBZ010000060.1 GCF_024623785.1 Archangium lipolyticum | reverse complement strand
CACCTGCTGGTCATTGAGGCGTGGCTTGCGCATGACCGCAGAAGTAATAGCGCCCGTCCTACTTTTCGCACCACTCAGCCTACACACCGCTCCCTTGCTCCCCTGCTAAAATGAGGGGATGGCTCAGGGCGGCGGTACTACTCGCGTTCCCGAGGGTGACGGTGCGGGGCCCCTGCGCTTCCCACAGCTTGAGGGTGCAGGGGCAGGCGAGTTGCCCCGGCTCACTCTCCGCCCCCAGCACACGCGGGGGCCTCACTCACGTGCAGCCGACTGTCCACGTCACCGGGGCAAACCCTCTACTGGATGTTGGCCGAGACGCTCGCGTCGCCATTGAACATGAAGGTGCACGAGGTGCGCTTCACACCGCCGGACGAGCACGCGCCCGACCAGATGGCCGTCCGGCCGCTGTCCACCTTCAAGGTGATCTGCGTGCCCAGAACGAACGTCCCCGAGCCGGGCATGTTCGCGTGGGCGTAGATCCCCGTCGGGTTCGAGGTGATGACGGGACCCAGACGTCCGGTGGCGGTGACGGACAGGGTCGCCTCGTTCGTCTTGGCGTTCGAGACGAACGCATCGTACTTCACGCTCTTGAAATTGCCGGCGGCGTCATAGATGCGGACGGTGATGCTGTGGAAGCCGTTCGGGGCGGTGGTGGTGTCCCAGTCCAGGCTGTAGGGCGCCGTGGTGTCGCTGCCGAGCAACGTGTTGTAGTCGTAATAGAACTCGACGCGAGCGACGCCGATGTTGTCCTGCGCGGACGCCGTCACCGTGACAATCCCCGAGAGGTCAATCCCATACTCGGGCGAGGTGATGGTCCCGGTCGGGGCCTGGGTGTCGACCCCACCGGCGTTCAGGACGTTGAGGGGGCGCACGAGCGCCGAGGTCGCCACGTTGCCCGTCGCATCGAAGGCCTTCGCGCTGAGGGAGGTGGAATCATTCGGTTCGGCGGTGGTGTCCCAGGCGAAGCTGAAGGGCGGAGTCGTGTCACTGCCAATGAAGAGCCCTGACCGGTAGAAATCGACCCGCGTGACGCCGACGTCGTCCGTGGCGTCCACGTCGATGTTGACGATGCCGCTCACCGTGGAGCCCGACACCGGCGAGGTGATCGACACGGTCGGGGCGGTGTAATCCGCTCGCACGGAGAGGCCGATGTAATCCACGGAGATGCTGGTGAAGTTGTCCTCGAGGTGCCAGTTCTCGCTGACGCGGACCTCGATGTCTCCACCGGTCGAGGAGACGGGGGCCTCGCAGGTCACGTACGAAGTCCCGGTGAACGTACAGGCGCCGTAGGTGAAGTACGTGTCCGTGGCGTTCTTCCAGTCGAAGGAGAAGGTCTCGAAGTCGGCGAGGGACTTCTTGGCGATGACGCGCAGCGTGTAGTGACCCGCCGGAACCGCGGGGAGCGTCCACGTGTGGTCGAGCTTCTTGTGCGTGCTGTCGTAGAACGCAGCCGTCTCGGTGAGCACCTGGGCGACGCCGTCCGCCGCCTGCGTGTCCGCGAAGGTGCCAGAGGAGATCTTCCCAAGGTAGGGAATGGACTCGGAGGTCGCCACGAAGGCGCCCTCGGCGTTCTGAAGCCCGGCGGCCCGTCCGGCCAGGGCGTCCGCCCCTTCCCTGGGACCACAATTCACGAGGAAGGTGCCGGCGACAAGGGCACCAAGGAGAGACTTCAGCGGTGACGCGTTCATGAGTGCTTTCTCGGGATGGACAGACGTCCGGTGTACCTTTTTTCCTTCTCACGAGAATACAAGAATAAGCAACATATCCTGGTTCTTCCTTTCTTCCAGGGAGTGAATGAATTCTTGGAGTAACATTCCTTTCACGGAGAGGCTCGGAGGAGGCTGTCCGGGCCGTGCCCGGAAGCAGCTGTTCAGTATCCGGTGAGTGTCTACGACTCCGGTGCGACTGCCCTGCCGGTCTGGTACGCAGCGTGGACGGTCTGGGAGGGCCATTGCCACTGGCGGTTCGAGGGAGCAGGAGTTGGGATCAGTCCCCGTTGCTGGCCCATGGCTTCGCCGTCCTGGTCACGACCGTGGCCCTGCTGCTTCAGCTCATTCTCCATCCCTACATCAGGTCCACGCCGTTCATCCTCTTCTTCGGCGCGGTGATGCTCTCGGGGTGGAAGGGGGGATGGGGACCGGGCCTCTCGAGCACCGGTCTCTCCACCCTGGTGGTCAGCTACTTCTTCCTGCCCCCGGAGCATTCGCTGACCCTGCGCTCCCAGGACACCCTGTCGGTCATCCTCTTCCTCACCGTCTCCACCCTCATCACCCTGCTGAACGTGCGCGCGCGAACCGCTCGGGCCGAGGCCGAGGCGCAGCGCGCACGGCTCCACGCCCTCTTCATGAGGGCCCCCGCGATCATCGCCATCCACCGCGGCCCCGAGCACATCTTCGAGCTCAGCAACCCCCCGCATGCGGAGCTCCTCGGCCATCGGGAGATATTGGGCAAGCCCGTGAGGCAGGTGCAGCCCGAGCTGGACGGCATGGGCTTGTTCGAGCAGTTGGATCGCGTGTACCGGACGGGTCAGTCCTACACCGGCAAGGAAGTCGCCGCCCCGGTGGGAGACCCCAGGCATCCGCGCACGGGCTACTTCAATTTCGTCTACCAGCCCATGCCCGGGCCGGACGGAAAGCCAGACGGGGTGATGGTCTTCAGCTCCGAGGTGACCGAGCAGGTGCTGGCGCGGCGCGGCCTCGAGGCCGCCGAGCGGCGCCTGGCCACCATCACCCAGAACGCCACACTGGGGCTCTTGTTGATGGACGCCCGTCAGCACTGCATCTTCATGAACCCCGCGGCCGAGAAGATCACGGGCTTCACCCTGGAGGAGGTGCGGGGCAAACCCCTGCATGAGTTCATCCACCACACCCGGCCTGATGGAACGCCCTACCCCATGTCGGAGTGCCCCATCGACCGGGCACTGCCGACCCGGGCCCAGGAGCAGGGGGAAGACGTGTTCGTCCACAAGGACGGAAGCTTCTACCCGGCCGCCTTCACCGCGAGCCCCATCACCGAGGGGGGGAAGGCGGTGGGCACCGTCGTCGAGCTGAGGGACACCACGGAGGACAAGCGCCAGCAGGCCGAGCGCGAGCGGCTCCTGGCGGAGCTTCAGGAGGCAGTGCGTCTGCGGGACGAGTTCCTCTCCGTCGCCAGCCACGAGCTGAACACACCGCTCACCCCGCTGAGTCTCAGGCTCCAGGCACTCGCGAAGACCGTCGAAACCGACCCGGACTCCCCCCTGGCCGAACGTGTCCGCAAGGAGGTGGACATGATGCGCCGGCAGGTCAAGCGCCTGTCGGACCTGGTGAACGACCTGCTGGACGTGTCGCGGATCAGCACCGGACGCATGAAGTTGCAGGTCGAGGAGGTGGACCTCTCGGAGGTGGCGCGTGAGGTCGTGGCCCGCTTCATCCCCGAGGCGGAGCGCGCCGGGAGCGGGCTCGAGCTCCACCTGGAGGGGCCGGTCGTCGGCCGGTGGGACAGGCTCCGGCTGGAGCAGGTGCTCACGAACCTGCTGTCCAACGCCATCAAGTACGGGGCCGGCAAACCCATCCACATCCACGTCCAGCGGAGCGACGGCCTGGCACGGCTCCTGGTCCGGGATGAAGGGATTGGCATCAAGCCCGAAGCGCTGGGGCGCATCTTCAATCGCTTCGAGCGCGCCGTGTCGGAGCGGCACTACGGCGGGCTCGGCCTGGGCCTGTATGTGACGCGGCAGATCGTCGAAGCGATGGGCGGGACGGTGAAGGCCGAGAGCACTCCGGGTCAGGGAGCCACCTTCACCGTGGAGCTGCCACGCCAGGGCGAGCCCCACTGACCGGCGGCTTCACGAGTCCTCCAGCACGGTCTCCTCGACACGGCTCCCCTCCCGCGCGGCGCCCAGGCTCTCGCGGACCCAGCGGGCCAGCTCCGGCGGCCCGGCCTCGGGGCGTGCCCGCCGCGCTGGAGAGAGCATGCGGCGCACGTCCTCGGCGGACCCGGGCCGGTCCTCCGGCCCGCGCGCGAGGCAGGCCCGGAGCGCCGGGCGGAGATCCTCGTCCACGTCCTCGAGCGGCCCCACGTCCGCCTCGCGGATGCGCTCCATCGTCTCCAGCGGCGTCTCCCCATCGAAGGGGCGCCGCCCGGTGAGCAGCTCGTGGAGCGTCGTCCCCAGGGAGAAGAGATCGCTCGCGGGGCCCAGCACGCCGCCGCGCACCTGCTCGGGGGACATGTACGCGTACGTCCCCTTGCGCACCCCGGAGCGCGTCTGGTCTCGCAGCAGCGTGGCCTTGGCGATGCCGAAGTCCGCCAGCTTCACCTCGCCCAGCCGGGACACCAGCACGTTGGAGGGCGTGACGTCCCGGTGCACCAGTCCCAGGGGCCGGCCCGCCTCGTCCTCCAGCCCGTGCACCGCGGCGAGCGCCAGGGCCAGCTCGTCCGCCACGAAGAGGGCCAGCGGCGCCCCGGGCGTCCCGTGCGCCAGGAGGCTCGCCAGGTCCGCGCCCTCCACATAGTCCAGCCGTACGTAGTAGGCGCCGTCCGCGTACCCCAGGTCGTGCACCCCCACGAGGTTGCGATGGCTCAGCCTCGCGCCCAGCCGGCCCTCCTCGAGGAACATGCGCTCGTAGGTGGGATTGCCCTGGTGCTCGGGGCGGAGCACCTTGAGCACCACGCGCTTCTCGAAGCCGCTGGCGCCGAAGGCCAGCGCGAGGAACACCTCGGCCATGCCCCCCGCGCCGAGCCGGCGCACGAGGCGGTAGGGGCCCAGCTGTCGCGGCAACTCCCTCACCCGGCCTAGACTAGCGCAACCCGTGTCCGAGACCGTCCTCTCCACCCAACAGGATGCCCCCGGCAACACTCCGCCCCGGCGCTGCCAGCTCGTCGTCGTCGACGGGCCCGATGCCGGGCGCGCGGTGGCGCTCGGGCAGGCGCCGGTGCGGGTGGGCACGCGCGAGGGGTGCGCGCTGCGGTTGAGCGACCCGCGCGTCTCGGGCGAGCACCTGGAGCTGCACGCGGAGGCGGCGGGCTTCGTGGTGCGCGACCTGGGCAGCCGCAATGGCACGCTCTACGAGGGCTCGCGGATTGGCGAGGTGCGGGTGCGCGTGGGCGCCACCTTCAAGGTGGGGCGGAGCTTCCTGCGCATCCAGTCCGAGGGACAGCCGTGGGAGGTGGCCCCGAGCCAGGCGCGGCGCTTCGGAGAGCTGGTGGGCGAGAGCCTCGCCATGCGCGAGCTGTTCGCGGTGCTGGAGCACGTGGCGCCCACGGACACCACGGTGCTCATCCAGGGCGAGACGGGGACGGGCAAGGAGGTGGTGGCGCGCGCCCTCCACGAGGCGAGCGCCCGGCGCAAGAGGCCCTTCGTGGCGGTGGACTGCGGCGCGCTGCCCGAGGGGCTGGTCGAGAGCGAGCTGTTCGGCCACGTGCGCGGGGCCTTCACGGGAGCGCTGGCGGCACGCTCGGGCGCCTTCGTGCGGGCGAATGGCGGCACGCTCTTCCTCGACGAGCTGGCGGGCATTCCGCCTTCGGTGCAGGCGCGGTTGCTGCGCGTGCTGGAGGAGCGCCGGGTACGTCCCGTGGGAGGTGACGCCGAGCAGGCCGTGGACGTGCGGGTGGTGGCGGCCTCGCGGGTGGACCTGTCGCTGGCGGTGGCCGAGGGCACCTTCCGGCCGGACCTCTACTACCGGCTGGCGGTGGTGACCCTCCCCCTGCCCCCGCTGCGCCAGCGCCGGGAGGATCTGCCGTTGCTGGTGGCGGACCTGCTGCGCCGCCGGGGCCTCGAGCCGGGTGTCATCCGGGGCCCGGGGCTGGAGCTGCTCTCGGGGCACGACTGGCCGGGCAACGTGCGCGAGCTGCGCAACGTGTTGGAGCGGGCGCTGGTGCTCTCGCCCCGGGCGCACGGCTTCGAGGAGCTGCGCCTGTCACTCCAACCGCATGGCACGGGGCCGGAGGTGCCTCTGCGCACGGACCTGCCCTTCGCGGAGGCGAAGCAGGCGGTGCTGGACGCCTTCGAGCGGCACTACCTCCGGGACGTGCTGGCGCGGGCGGGAGGCAACCTCTCGGAGGCCGCGCGGCAGGCCGGAGTGGATCGCAAGCACCTGCGAACCCTGGCCCGGCGCCACGGTCTGCTTTCGGAAGATCCCGAGTCTCCCTGACGGAAAAGCCCACGCTCCGGACCGGACCATCGGCGATACAGTGCGGTGGAACCGGACAGGAGGGAAACGATGGGCTGCTGCCACTACCACCCCGTCGGCGAAGGCTGTGATGGCGCCTTCACCGTGGACACCTCGCGCATCACCTTTGGCCGCGGCTGCCTCGCCGAGGTGGGAGACCGCGCCCGGGCGCTCGGGATGAAGCGCGTGGCCCTGTTCTCGGATGAGCGCGTGGCCCGGCTGCCGCACTTCCAGAAGGTGCTCCAGTCCTTGAAGGCCGCCGGATTGGACGTGGTCGTCTATACCCACGTGCACGTCGAGCCCACCGACCAGTCCTTCCTGGAGGCGGCGCGCTTCGCCTCGGAGGCCCGGCCGGATGGCTACATCTCCCTGGGTGGAGGCTCGGTCATCGACACGTGCAAGGCCGCCAACCTCTACGCCACGCATCCAGCGGACTTCCTGGCCTACGTCAACGCGCCGGTGGGCGAGGGACGTCCGGTGCCCGGTCCCCTCAAGCCGCACATCGCCTGCCCCACCACCTCGGGAACGGGCAGCGAGGTCACCGGCATCACCATCTTCGACCTGCTCTCGATGGGAGCGAAGACGGGCATCGCCTCGCCCGCGCTGCGGCCCACCGAGGCGCTCATCGACCCGGACTGCACCGCGACCCTGCCCGGCGAGGTGGTCGCCGCCAGCGGGCTGGACGTGCTGTCCCACGCGTTGGAGTCCTATACCGCCCGGCCCTACGTGCGCCGCCCCGCCCCATCGCGTCCGAGCCTGCGGCCCATGAGCCAGGGCGCAAACCCGTGGAGCGACCTCGGCTGCCGCGAGGCGCTGCGCCTGATGGGCCTGTACCTGGAGCGCGGGGTGGCGGACGCGAACGACCACGAGGCTCGCGAGCAGTTGATGTGGGCGTCCACGCTGGCGGGCATCGCCTTCGGGAACGCCGGGGTGCACGCGCCGCACGGCATGGCCTACGCCGTGGCCGGACTGGTGCGCGACTTCCGCCCCTCGGGTTACCCCCAGGAAGAGCCCCTGGTGCCGCACGGCATGGCCGTCATCGTGAATGCCCCGGCCGTGTTCCGCTACACCTCGGAGGTGAGCCCCGAGCGCCACCTGGAGGCCGCGCAGTGGCTGGGCGCGGACGTACGTGGCGCCACTCCTGGGGATGCCGGTGAGGTGCTCGCCCAGAAGCTCATCCAGATCATGCGCGCGGTGCACATCCCCAACGGCCTCGGCGGGGTGGGCTACACCGAAGCCGACGTCGCGGCCCTCACGGAAGGCGCCTTCCCACAGCAGCGCCTGCTTCAGAACGCCCCTCGCGAAATGACCCGGCCCGTCCTCACCGAGCTGTTCCACAAGGCGCTGCGCTACTGGTAGGCGAAGCGGAGGCACCCGACATGTCCGAAGCCGAGAGCACAGACCGCTACCGCTACTTCCTGCCCATCACCACCCGGTGGATGGACAACGACGTCTACGGCCACATCAACAACGTCACCTACTACAGCTACTTCGACACCGTCGCGAACCACTACCTCATCCACGAGGGCGGCCTGGACATCGTCGCCAGCTCCGTCATCGGCCTGGTCGTGGAGTCGCGGTGCACCTACCGCGCCCCGCTCGCGTATCCCGACCGCCTCCGGGCGGGCCTGCGCGTGGAAAAGCTCGGCAACCGCTCGGTGACCTACGGCATCGGCATCTTCAAGGAGGGCGAGGAACAGGCCGCGGCCCACGGGTACTTCGTGCATGTCTTCGTGGATCGCCAGTCGCGAAAGGCCGTGGCGATGCCCGAGCGCCTGCGCGAGGCGCTCGCACGGATTTCCGTGACCTGACCCCCTACCCCGCCCGCACGTCCACCACCACCGCGGTGATGTTGTCGTGCCCCCCGGCCGCATAGGCCTCCTCCACGAGCGCCTCCGCGACCCCGGCGGCGCTCCCCTGCCCCAACCGCGCGGCGATGCGCTCCGGTCCGAGCGGCTCGTACAGCCCATCCGAGCACAGCAGGTACACATCCCCCGCGCGCACCTCGAGCCGCTGCACGGTGGGTTCGGCGGCGTCCGTCCCGAGCGCACGGGTGATGAGGTGCCCGTAGGAACTCTCCCGCCGCTCGGGCGTCTCGACCCCGGCCTGGCGCATCTCCTCCAGGAGGGAGTGGTCCCGGGTCAGCGCCTCCAACTGCCCTTCCCGTAGCCGGTAGAGCCGGCTGTCGCCCACGTGCGCCACGGCCGCGCTCCGGGCCCCGAAGGAGAGCGCCACCACCGTCGAGCCCATCTCGCGCAGCTTCCCCACGCGGCGCGAGAGCACCGCGCGCTGGGCGAGCCAGGCACAGTTGTAGAGCAGGTCCTCCTCGCGGCTGCGGCTCGGCTGGAGTCGATGGGGCCAGGTGGCCTCGGGGTCATGAGCCACGCGCTCGCAGAAGCCGGCGAAGGTGTCCACCACGCAGCGGCTGGCCACCTCACCCCCCTCGTATCCCCCCAATCCGTCGGCCACCACGAACAAGCCCAGGTCCGCCCGCACCGCCCAGGCATCCTCGTTGTGGGAGCGGCGTCCCACGTGCGTCCATCCCGCGCTGTCGATTCGCATCGGCTGTTCCTCCTGGCCCCGACAGGAGCAAGGGGGAGGCCGACGCCAACCCCGCGAAAAGACAGGACATCCTGGGGTCCGCACACTCCAGGAGCCCGGCCGGGGAGTCCACGCGGTGGGGACTCCAGACCCCAATCCGCGAGTAGAGCGTCCACGAAGTCCCCAGACAGATTCCCGAGGCCCCGTGGAAATCCCCTCTCCCTCTGGGAGAGGGCTAGGGTGAGGGTCTTCCCGCCCCGTTTACCTGCCGTGCCGGGGCGACACACAGGAAACGACCCTCACCCCCCGCCCTCTCCCAGAGGGAGAGGGTGCATGCACGAACCAGCGTGGTCCTCCATGGCTCGACCTCCCGCATATCTCATCCGCACCGAACGGCTCGTCCTCCGCTGTCCCTCGCCGGAGCTGGCCTCCCTCCGTCAGGCGGCCGTCGAGGCCAGCCGCGAGGCGCTCCTCCCGTGGTTCACCTGGGCGAAGGAGGAGCCCCGTCCCGTGGACGAGCACGTCCAGGTCCTGCGCCGTCTGCGCGGCAGGTTCGACCTGGACGAAGACCGCATCCACTCGGTGCTCGATGCCGACGAGCGGGAGCTGCTCGGTGAGCTGGCGCTCTTCAAGCGCGCGGGAGAAGGCGCCCGGGAGCTGGGGTACTGGGTGGGCACGCGGCACGCGGGCAAGGGCGTGGCCAGCGAGATGGTCTCGGCGCTGATCCGGCTGTGCTTCGAGGTGGACGGCCTGAAGCGCCTGGACATCCAGGTGGCGGTGGGCAACGAGCCCAGTGCCGCGGTGGCACGCAAGCTGGGCTTCACGCTGGAGGGGACGCTGCGGGAGCGGCCTCGCTCGGACGGGGGCCCCCCGGAGGACACGTGGCTCTTCACCCTCCTGGCCAGCGAGTACCCCTCGAGCCCCGCCGCGCGTGTGCCCGTGAAGGCCTACGACATCACGGGCGCGCTCCTCTTCGAGTCCGGCCGCCCGTAGGCGCTACACGGACGGAGCCTTGGGCGGCAGCGCGAGCGGCCAGAGCCGGGCCAGGTCCGCCCGCAGCGCCGCGGCGCTCGCGTACCGGTCGTCCGGCTTCTTCTGCATCAGCTTCAACACCATGCGCTCGAAGGGCTCGGGCAGGCTCGGGCTGAGCGTGCGCGGCGGCGTGGGCGGCTGCTGCACGTGCAGAATCATGAGAGGCACCGGCTGCGGGTGGCGGAAGGGCAGCTGCCCCGTGAGCACCTCGTAGGCCACCACGCCCAGCGAGTAGAGGTCCGTGGCGGGCGACACGGGGAACGCGCCGGAGATCTGCTCGGGAGCCATGTACTCGGGGGTGCCGAGCACCGCGCCCTGCGCCGTCACGCCCGCCACGTGCGCGCTCTTGGCGAGCCCGAAGTCCATCAGCTTGAGCACGCCCGGCTTCGTGACGAAGAGGTTGCCCGGCTTCACGTCACGGTGCAGCACGCCGCGCCCATGCGCGTGCTCCAGCGCGGCCGCCGCGTGCGTGAGCCACCGCAGCGCCTCCGCCAGCGTCGGGCGGGGGCCCAGGAGGCGGTGCTTGAGGTCCTGCCCCACCAGCAGCTCCGTGGTGAGGAAGTGCCGGTCCCCATCCGTCCCCACGTCGTGGACGCGCACGATGTTGGGATGCTCCAACCCCCGCGCGTGCTCCACCTCCTGGCGGAAGCGGGCGATCTGCGAGGCATCCGCGCTCGGCACGGCGAGCACCTTGAGGGCCAGGTGCTCACCGGTGGTGAGGTCCGTCACCTCGTGCACCATGGCGCTGCCGCCGGAGCCCAGCCAGCGCTCCACCCGGTAGCGCTCGGCCACCACCTGCCCCGGGATGAGCCCACGCACCGCGACGGGGTGGGTGCCGGCGTGCGGATGCTCACTGCTCCCCAGCAGCAGCGTGCGCGCCGGGCCGCTCCCACGGGAGCGCGGCACGGCGGCCCGGGCCTGGGCCGGGGCCGCGCTCTCCTCGGGGTTGAGGTACGCCACCCCGCTGTCGTGCTCCTCGTCCGTCACGGCAGCTGCCCTCCCTCATCCATGGCGTCAGCCGACGAGCAACGACACGTTCGAGGCCACGCCATTGCCCTCGATGTCCAGGTGCGGCGTGGGCAGGTTGTACTCGGCCGCGGCCGTGGTGGCCTCCATCATGATGGGGCCGGAGATCTCCGGCGGCTCACCGTGGCACAGCAGCTCCACCACGTGCTCCACCGTCCACCGCCCCAGCCGCTGGATGGACACCTGGCCGTTCTGCAACCGGGCCGTTTCCGTCAGCTCCGTGCTGCCCATCAGCTTCTCGTCCACCGAGCCGCCCAGGTAGCCACGCGCCAGCGTCAGCACCCGCTCCAGCACCGCGTTCCACGCCTGCAGGTGCGAGCGGTCCTGGGCCTCGTCCATGATGTCCAGGCCCACCGGCAGCTTCTCCATCCGGTCCAGGAACATCTGGATGAGCGGCCCGCGGATGAGGCGCCCGTGCTGCGGCGCGATGATCTCCACCGCCGGCTCCAGCTGGCGGATGGTGGCCACCACGCGCTGCAGCGCCAGGTTCACCGGCATGTAGATTTGATGGAAGGCGCGGATGCCATTCCAATCCGACTCGTCCGCCCACAGGCCCTGCGCGTTGACGTCCGTGACGCCGCCGAACAGGTCGCCCGTGAAGAGCACCCGCGTCTCCGGATCGTAGAGCATCACCGCGCCGCGGAAGTGGCAGAAGGGCGAGGGCACCGGCAGCAGCCGGTGGCCGGTGGGCACGTTGAGCCCGTGGCTGAACTTTTCCGTGGCGATGAAGCGCCCGCGCGGCAGGTTCTGGTGGACGATGAGCCGCCAGGTGTCCTCGGAGCAGAGGATGCCGGCCTTGGGCGCGTAGCGCGCCGAGATGATGCTCGCCGACGAGCCCACGTCCGGATCCTGGTGGTTGATGAAGACGGCGCTCAACCGATCCAACCCACCGATGAGCGATGTCACCTTGGTGGACACCTGGGCGAAGTCACTGCTCGAGCCCGGGTCGATGAGCAGGTTGAACTCGTTGGGCCGGCCCGTCTTGGCGTCCGTGCCCCGGAAGCGGCGCAGGTACGGGTTGGCGTAGAAGATGTTGCCCGGCTCGCGCTTACCCACCCAGAAGGTATCGGGGGCGATCTCCACGGGGACGAGCCGCAGGTCGTTCGCCTGGCTGTCGGAGGGGGGGTGGACGTTGCTCGGAGGCGTGTTTCGGTTCGGGAAGGCCTGGCTGTTGCTCATACGAGCACTCGGTGCTGGGGTGGGGCCCCTGGGGGAGGGGCGGGAACACCTCAACACGTAGCAAGGCATGGGCCGACTTCTTCGGCCCCTCGAACCCTGGCAACCCCCCCGAAATCCGAGGTCTTCGTGCACCCGCTGACGCAACCGCTGCGCGGCCTCACACCGGGCCGCAAATCATGCGCTCCGCGGCATGAAGCGAAACCACCCGATCCATGAGTCCCGCTTTCAGGGAGTCCGAGGGGGCGCCTTCCCTCCGCCCAGTCTGTCCACCTGCGCCTGGGCCTCGTTCACGTCCCTGGAGTACTCGTCGAGGTAGCGCTGGCGCTCCTCGCTCGTCCACTCGTCCGGTGAGAACCTGTCCGGGGTGTACTCCCGGGTGGCGTGCACGTAGCCGGCGAGCGCCTTCACCACCGAGCGGTCCGGATCCCCCTGCTCCCTCAGGAGAAAGCCCTCGACGTCGCGCAACTTGAGAGGGAAGTCGGGGGTGGCATCGTGGATGAGCTTGCCGAAGAGGGTGAGCTTCACCTCGCGAGCCCCCGCCTCCAACTCCTCGTTGAAGGACACATAAGCGAAGGGAATGCCCGCCTCGTCATCCACCCGCCCCGCCATCACGTAGCGGCCGGGCTTGCGGACCTGGAGGCCGACGTAGAGCTGGAGGGAGCCGTTCTCCACCACCTCACGCACCTTGCCGGTGAAGGTGGCGGGAGGCGCCGAGGTGAACTGGATGTCGAAGAACGCACCGCCCTCGGCACTACCGCCGCGCACGCGGAACTCGATGCGCAGCGTGCCCTCGAACAGGGCGAAGCCCTGGCGGGCCGGCTGGAAGCTCCCCGTCCACGTGCCATCGCTGGCCACGTCGTCGCCGTTGCGCCCCGAGTCGTTGAAATCCAGCGGCACCGAGCTGAGCTGCCCGGCCGCCGCCATGTGCGGTGCCTCGTGGGCGAAGGCCGAGTGCACCTCGCACGGCAGGGGCTCGTGGGTGTGCGCGTTCTCGCAGCCCACGAAGAAGCGCACCACCTCGTCGCCCACGACGAAGACCTTCTCCTGCTCGAGGCGCAGCGAGATGTCCCGCTGCTCCTTGCCCAGGGGCTGCGTGCGCTCGGGCGAGGCCGGGTACACCTGATCCGGATGCTCCTGGATGGGCCGCGACTCATGCGGATAGCGCGTGGACTGGCGGTAGGACTCGAGCGTGAAGCGCGCCCGCTCCAGCCGCTTCTCCCAGAGCTGCCGCTGGGCCTCGCGCTCGGCTTCCTCGGGCGAGAGGGACGCCTGGACCACGGGAGCCGGAGAAGCAGGCCGCGCGGCCCCGCGAGAGGGAGGCCCGGCCGGCACGGGAGCCGGAGGGAACTGCTCCTCTGGCCCGGGCACGGACGTCTCCGCCGCCCCCGGCCGGACGAGCGCCACGGATAGCAGCACCCCGCCCACTCCCAACACGAGGGGAACGAGCAGGAGGAACCACCGGCCACGGCGCGGGGGACGCTCGGACCGGGGAGGAGTGACGGGGGCGCCGCTATTCGAAGTCATGGGGATACGTCCGATGCTGACAGAAGCGGCTCAGTAGGCGTAGGTGGCCATGTCGGCGCGCACGGGCCCGACGATGCCGCTCCAGTTGCCACTGGAGTAGTGGTTGTAGGCCTCACCGTCATCGCGCAGCTCCACCGTGTGGTAGGACCACTTGGCCCGGCCGTCGCTGCACGCGCTGGTGCCCGTGTTCAGCGTACCGCCGCAGAACAGGTCACCGGGGTTGCAGTAGGAACCGCCGGAGGAGCCGGAGACGCCGCCGGTGGAGTGATAGGACACGGCCTCGTCGTCCTGGCCGGGGAGCACGCCGGAGTAGGCCGTGCCCTTGGAACCGGCGAAGTGGTAGAACCACTTCGCGGTCGTGGTGTTGTGGTTGTACATGGCGCGCGCCGTGGTGGTGACCAGGTCGCTCACGAGCGGCTCGCTCATGGCCCAGTCACCATGGTCGGCCAGCTCGCTGCCGCCGCCGGCGCCCGAGGCCACGTCCACCCACTTGATGTTCCAGCCCGTCTGGGTGGTGCCGTCGGTGTTGCCACACACGCCGCTGGAGTTGGGGACGGCGTTCTTCTTGTAGCGCTGGCTGGTGCCGTACAAGGACAGGGCGTAGCCGATCTGCAGATCGCCCGCGCTGTGCGCGGCGATGTAGCACCAGTTGGCGCCGGTGCAGAAGCAGTCGAGCGCGTCGCGGATGCGGAAGTTCTCGACGGAGATCTTCTGCGTGCCGTTCCAGTTGACGGCCTTCTTGTTCACACCGGCCGCGGTGGTGCTCGGGCCCCAGTAGCTGAAGTCGGCGTAGTTGCCACGCTGGGTGCCGCCGCCGTTACGGCCGTGGATCCACAGCGAGTAGTTGGTGGCCGATGCCTCCGCGCCCACCAATGCGGTGGCGGCGATGATGGCCGCGCTGAACAGCTTCTTCATGGGAACGCCTCCTGCTCGAACTGCCATGGGGGGGTAACCCGCCCGGCTGCCTGCCGGACAGGCGGAGGCGACTGTACTTCCAAATTCTCAAAAACCGAAAGTACCCCATTCCCATGAAACAAGAAATTCCTGACACAAGGTGTCAAATGGGGACTCCCTGACGCCATGCGTCAGGCGTCCAGACACGGGGAGGGCGACGCCCCGCCCGCCGCGTGGGGAGGGGGCGGGCGAGGGGCTGGGAGGGGACGCGTGGGGCGGATGCATAGCTTGAGTCGCGTCATCTTCATTCCTCTCCATGAGGAGGCCCTGCCCATGTCCTCGCTCGACGTTCCCTTGACGCTGTTGGATCCCGAAGGCGGTTGGATCAACGCGCCCGTGCACGTGCACGACCTGCGTGGCCGGCCGACCCTGCTGTACTTCTGGTCCGAGCTCAGCAAGACGAACCAGGAGCAACTGCCGAAGATCAAGACGTTGCTGGACGAGTTCATCCCCAAGGGCCTCCAGGTGGTCGGAGTCCACGTGCCCATGGAGGGAGAGGACCTGGGCCATGCGTTGGACACCAACGACATCGAAGCCATCGTGAAGAGGATGGGCTTCCGCCACCCGGTGGCGGTGGATGACGGCTCGATGGAGCGGGCCTACGGCGTGGAGGAGGTGCCCACGTTCCTGGTGTACGACGCCTTCGGCATCCTGCGCCTGCGGGTGACGGGAGAGGATGCGACGAACCTGGAGCTGAGACGGCTGCTGGAGCGGCTCACGGGACCCGAGGCCACCACGGGCGCGTTCGCGCCCTGAACCAGGAACAGCGAGGAGCGACATGGCAGGCCGGAACAAGAAGGAGGCCTCCCGACTGTCGCTGGGAGCCCTGACCGCCGCGGGAGTGGGAGCGGTGATGGGGCTCCGGGCGCTGCTGCGGGAGAAGGTGAGCTTCGAGGGCCGCACGGTGCTGTTGACGGGCGGCTCGAGGGGATTGGGCCTGGTGCTGGCCCGCCAGTTCCTGGCGGAGGGAGCGCGGGTCATCCTCAGCGCCCGGGAGGAGGTGGAGCTGACGCGGGCGCGGGACGAGCTGGAGAAGGACGGAGCTGGCGAGGTGCTGGCGATCCCCTGCGACGTGAGTGACCGGGTGCAGGTGGAGGCGATGGTGGCGCAGGTGCACGAGCGCTTCGGGGCGGTGGACGTGCTGGTGAACAACGCCGGGACGATCCAGGTGGGCCCGCTGGAGTCGATGACGGAGGAGGACTTCGACGAGGCGATGGACGTGCACTTCTGGGCGCCGCTCTACACGACGCTGGCGGTGCTGCCGGAGATGAAGCGGCGGGGCTGGGGGCGCATCGTGAACATCTCGTCGATTGGAGGGAAGGTGAGCATCCCGCACCTGCTGCCCTACAGCGCGAGCAAGTTCGCGCTGGTGGGCCTGTCGGACGGGCTGAGGGCGGAGCTGGCGCAGGACGGAATCCTGGTGACGACGGTGTGCCCTGGGCTGATGAGGACGGGGAGCCCGCCCAACGCGTACTTCAAGGGCAACCACGAGGCGGAGTACGCGTGGTTCGTGCTGGGGGACTCGCTACCGGGGATGTCGATGAACGCGGAGCGTGCGGCGCGGAAGATCGTCGAGGCGTGCCGGAGGGGAGACGCGGAGGCGCTGATCGGCATGCCGGCGAAGGTGGCGGCGCTGGCACGGACGCTGGCACCGGGCCTGACGGCGGCGCTGCTGGCGCACGTGAACCGGATGATGCCGCAGGACAGCAGCACGGACCGGCACCGGGGCCGGGACAGCGAGACACCGCTCACGCGTTCCTGGGTAACGCAGCTGACAAGACGTGCTGCGCAGAAGAACAACGAAGAGCTGCTGCACTGAGCCCCACCCCACCCAACACCCCTCTCCCGCCGGGAGAGGGACGGGGTGAGGGTACCGAGCCCTCCCGGGTTGTCACCGAGTCAACACCCTCTCCCTCTGGGAGAGGGCCGGGGTGAGGGTCTACACAGAGGAACCCGAGTCCCCCACCAGGAAAGAAAGACAGGGCCCACGGCCCCTGCCAGCGTTGCGCCCGATCCGGGAGCACCCAGCCCGAGGGAGAGCACATGGCGGAGCAGTACGACAACGTGGGAAGCAAGTACGAGGAGTTCAAGAACAAGGCGCCGCTGCCGATACCGGAGAGGCACACGTTCCTGAAGCTGGTGGGAGACCTGAGAGGGAAGAGCGTGCTGGACCTGGCGTGCGGAGCGGGCCACTACACGCGGATGCTGAAGGAGCACGGAGCGGAGCGTGTGGAGGGAGTGGACATCTCGCCGGAGATGGTCCAGCTCGCGAGGAGGAAGGAGCAGGAGCACCGGCAGGGAATCAAGTACCACGTCTTCGACGCGGCGAAGCTGCCGCGGCTGGACGGCTTCGATCTGGTGACGGCG
Source organism: Archangium lipolyticum (assembly GCF_024623785.1). NCBI lineage: Bacteria > Pseudomonadati > Myxococcota > Myxococcia > Myxococcales > Archangiaceae > Archangium > Archangium lipolyticum. The sequence goes on along the minus strand of NZ_JANKBZ010000060.1, from coordinate 11,419 downwards.
GTCTACCTGCTGAACTACGCGAGCACGCGGGAGGAGTTGCTGGGGATGTGCAGGAGTGCCAACACCAACCTCGAGGAGGGAGGCCGCTTCATCGCCTGCACCATCGATCCGGCGTTCGACCTGGGGAAGTCGAACTGGGCGAAGTACGGCTTCGAGGTCATGAGCGAGCGGTACGAGGACGGCCGCCACATCTGCCGCGCGCGGTTCCGGACGGAGCCGCCCGCGGAGGTCGAGTACTTCCGCTGGTCCGCGGCCACCTACGAATCGGTGCTGGCGGAGGCGGGCTTCCGGGAGGTGGCCTGGCACCCCTTCGAGGTTCCCGCCGAGGCGCTCGCCAGGTTCGGCGAGGACTTCTGGCGGGAGTACCAGGAGAACCCGCTGCTCATCGCCCTGAGCTGCCGCAAGTAGGAGGACGGCTCACGCCTTGGAGGGGTCGGCCTGCTCGACTTCCTCCCACCAGCGGCCCTTGTACTCGGCGGCGAGGGCGATCTGCTCGCGCAGGGCTTCGATCATCTTCACGTTGCCGTCCTGCTGATAGCCCTCCAGCGCCTCCTGGCACCTGGGGACGCGCTGGAGGAACTCGCGGAGCCCCTCGAGCGTGAGCTCGGGCGCGTACATGCCGTAGCCCAGCTTCTCCAGGTAGAGGGCGTTGAGCACCTGCTCGAACTGGCCGCCCACGGGCAGTGAGAGCATGGGCTTGTGGAGGTAGACGGCCTCGCTCATGAGCGTGTAGCCGCCGCCGGCCACGACGGCGCGGGCGGTGCGCAGGTCATCGATGAAGCCCTGCTCGCTGAAGGGGCGGTAGGTGAGGTTGCCGTCCTGGAGGTCCTCGGTGATATCCCGGCGCAGGCCGTAGACGCGGCATGGCAGCCCGCTCTTCTTGAGGATCTCCGGCAGGGCGGTGTTGGTGGTGGAGGTCTGGTAGACGAGCAGGTGCTCGCCGGGCTCGGACTTCGCCGAGAGGATCTCCGGCCGGAGGATGGAGGGCAGGAGGGTGGTGCGCTCCTTGCGGACGGGCGGGTAGAAGAAGGTGGTGACGAGGTAGTGGAAGCACCCGGGCAGCTTGGACTTCACGATGGCGCGGGTGCCCTCGAAGGCGTCCTCCCAGCCGGAGAGCAGCGCGGAGTCATGCTTGCAGCGGTTGATGATCTGCATGTTGTCCACGCTGATGACGGGCAGCCGGTGGTTGCGGCCGAAGAAGTAGCTGAAGCTCTCGAAGTCGCTCACCACCACGTCCGGCTTGAAGTCCTCGACGAGCTCGAAGTACTGGCGGATGTTGTGCGGCCAGCCCTTGACGGCCCCGGAGACGTTCTGGAGCACCGTCTGCCACTTCTTCACCGAGTTGCCCTCGTAGGCCAGGGTGAAGCCCCAGATGCCGTGCACGTTCTCGAAGCGCCTGGCCAGGTAGTCCTTGGCGCGCCCGGAGACCACGATGTGGACCTCGTGCTCCTTGATGAGCTCCTCGAGCAGCACACGGGAGCGGGTGGCGTGTCCCATGCCTTCGCCGACGACACCGTAGAGGATTCGCATGGGCGCGGAGCATACGCGGGATGTGGCGCATTGGCCCACGTGGCGGTAGCGTCACCCCCCATGCAACCAGGGATGGACTCCAAGCCCCAGGGAACTCGCGGCGGCGTGAGCCGCGCGGCCCTGTTGGGGCTGAGTGGCGGCATGATGCTGGGCGGGCTCTTCTTGCTGATCCAAGGGTTGAGGACGCGCCTGGCGCCGTCGGACTGCGCGGAGCTGTCGGAGATGGAGTGCGGCTTCATGCGGGACACGGCCATCGAGGTCGGCCGCACGCAGAGTGTCGCGGGGGCCGCGCTGCTGGCGCTCGCGGTGGCCGTGGTGGTGCTGATGCGCTCGCGCATGCGCCCGGACGCCTAGCGAGGGCCGCTTTCCCCTCCTCCGTCAAGCATCCGGACAGGCAAGCCGGGTTAGTGGTTTTGCCGACGAGACGTAGACAGGCTAATTAGCTCTAGCCTCGGCATAAGGCTTCAGTTAGGAGAGGCGCCCTCTTATGCAGCTTGAATCCTTGAAGATGTTTTGTGACGTGGTGGAGACGGGCTCCTTCTCGCGGGCCGCGCAGCTCAACCACGTGACGCAGTCGGCGGTGAGCCAGCAGATCCGCGCGCTGGAGAACCGCTACGAGCAGAAGCTCTTGTCGCGCAGCGCGCGCCAGGTGACGCCGACGCCGGCGGGCGAGCGCCTGTTCCGCGGGTGCAAGGAGATCCTCGCCCGCTTCGCGGAGGTGGAGAACGAGATTCGCGAGCAGTCCACGGAGGTGGCGGGCACCACGACGGTGTCCACCATCTATTCGGTGGGCCTGCACGAGCTGCGCAACGTGCAGAAGCAGCTCCTGAAGACGCACCCCAAGGTGAACATGCGCCTGAACTACCGGCGCAACGACCAGGTGTACGACGACGTCATCCTGGGGGCGGCGGAGATTGGCATCGTGGCCTACCCGCAGCCGCGCGCGGGCGTGGACATCCACCCGTTCCGCGACGACAAGCTGGCGGTGGTGTGCTCGCCCAACCACCCGTTCGCCACCAAGGCGAAGGTGAGCCTCACGGCGCTCTCGGGCGTGCCCTTCATCGCCTTCGACCGCGAGGCCCCCACGCGCAAGGCGCTGGACCGGCTCTTCCGCGAGAAGAACCTGGACCTCAACCCGGTGATGGAGATCGACAACGTCGAGACCATCAAGCGCGCGGTGGAGATGGGCATCGGCGTGGCCATCCTCCCCATGGCCACGGTGTCGGCCGAGGTGGCGCAGGGTACGCTGGTGTCCAAGCCCTTCGCCGAGGGCCCGGTGTCGCGGCCCATCGGCCTGCTCATCCGCAAGGGCAAGTACCTGGACCGCGCCTCGGCCGCGGTGCTCGAGGCCTTCAAGCTGGCCGAGGCCACGAGCGACGAGGGCTAGGCGGCCGTCTCGATGCCGTGGGCGGGCGCCAGCGCGTCCAACCACGGCGTCAGCAGCCGCGCGCACGCCTCGGGGTGCGTGAAGTAGGGCACGTGGCCCGCCCCGCGCAGCAGGTGCCGGGGCGTGCCCGGAGGCAGCGAGGCCGCGAGCCGCTCCATCGTGGACGCGGGCACCAGCACATCGCGGTCTCCCTGGATGCACAGGCACGAGACGGGCAGCCCGCGCAGCTCCGGCGGAGGCGGCTCACCACGAATGGCGAAGGCACGGTGGAGCGTGGTCATCCGCTCCAGGGTGGTGGTGGGCACCACCTCGGGCACGCGCGCCTTCGGGATGGGCTTCCACGAGGCCAGGGCCGCCGTGAAGGGGCCGGGGCGTCCCAGGACGGCGATGGGCCCCATCAGGGCGATGGCGTTGCCACGCAGCCCCAGGTGCTCGGTCCGGGTGAAGGAGCCGAGGAAGGCCACGCCGCGCACGGCCCCCGCCGCGGCCAGGTGCCCGGCCACCATGCCCCCGAAGGAGCTGGCCACCACGGCGTCCACCGCTCCGGCGGCCGTGAGCACCTGGCGGGCGAGCGCCCCCGCGCCACAGGCCGCGTGACGCCCTTCCGGGTACTCGACGAGGACGGGCCGGGCCACCTCCGACAGCCGCTCGGCGAGCGCCCGGAAGCCCGAGCCACGTGCTCCCAACCCGGGCAGCATCAGCACCCGGGGCCCCAGGCCTCCATCCAACTCCGTCAGCTCGACCACTCGACGCATGTGACTCCTCGCGAAACGCGCTCCGAACAGCGCCCGCGCACCGCTTCTGCCCGCCCGTGCACGCCTCCCCGGAGACCAGACGGGCGGCTACCGGCGCCGCCTACCAGGAGATCTCCATCTCCGAGTGGCTCAGGCTCACCTGCTTCCCGGACACCTTCACGTTCGGCATCCGCAGGGAGTCGAAGACGCCCCGCGTCGCTCCCTCGACATACGCCGAGGGCAGGATGTTGCCCGCGAGCTGGAGGACGCCGGCGTTCGAGCCCGTCCACCGCACCGCGCACTCGCCGTGCTGCACCGACGTCCGATAGACCGAGGGAAGGCTGTGGAGCAGCTGCTTGGGTCCCCCTCCGGCCAGCTTCACCAGGACGCGCCCCGCCGAGGACTCCAGGTAGTCCGGCACCACCTGGGAGCCCAGGTACCGCATCGCCGCGTCGAAACCTCCGTGCGCCTCGCTCAGCGCCCATGCGGCGGCATAGAGCAACCGGGTGAGCGAGCCGACGGGGTAGTGGAAGAAGGCGCTGAACCTGTCGCCTCCGGCGGCCTGGATGCAGTGGCCCAGCACCACCGCGTCACCCAGACCCCGCACCACCTTCAGCGCGCCGTTGAAGAAGAAACCGTGCAGGGTGTCCTTGGGCCCGACCAGGGCCAGCCGCTGCTCCAACTCCTGCTGTGAGCCCGTCTCCGCTACTTCGCACACGAGAGTCCCCGCTCATCCCCGCTCCTCGGGAACTGTCATTGTGGGGCCCACCACCAGCGGGTCAAGACACGCCGCGTACCACCCGCCCGGAGTCTCCGGGGAATTCGCTCGAACCCCGTGGATCCCGGGTATCCGCCTCCTGTTGGAGGATGGACGACACGAGAGAGGGCCCCCCGGGGACCGCGCGGCCAATCCGTCTACACTCCAGTGACATGAGCGCACTGACCACAGGTGACGTCATCGGAGGAAAGTGGCGCATCGTCCGTCTGGCCCTCGGTGACGAGCCCGGCTCGGAGTTTCGGGTCGAGCCGACCGGTGGAGGGACGGCCCGGCGGCTCACCCTGTGGCGTGCGCTCCGGGCTCCGGTTCCCGATGAGCTGGAGCGTTTCGAGCAGGCCGTGCGCGCGGGCGACCGGTTGGGGGTGGCCACCTTCCCGCCCGTGGAGGACGTCGGCTTCGACGCAGCGCGTGAAGCGCTCTGGTTGGTGCGCGAGTGGCGGCACGGAGAGTCGCTGCCCTCGGCGCTGGGCGGGCTGCATCCGGTGGGGCTCGACCTCCCCATCCTCCACTCCCTGGCGGAGCAACTGGCGCGGGCGCTCGCCACCGCCCATGCCGCGGGCGTCGTCCATGGACGGCTGCGGCCCTCGCGGCTGTTCGTCGCCCCCTCGCCCCAGGGCATGCGGCTGTCCATGCTCGACCTGGGATTGGAGTCGTTCCGGAGGGAGCGCGGACACGACTGGTTGAAGTCCCCCCAGCTGGGTGAGGACTACGTGGCCCCCGAGTCGGAGCGCCCGAGCGCCCTGCCCTCCTCCGCCGATGTCTTCTCCTTCGGCCTCATCGTCAGGGACATGCTGGCCACCCGGCGGGACGGAGCGTGGAAGGGGCTCTGGGAGCACTGGGTGGAGCGGGCCACGGAGGCGGCCCCCGGCAGCCGGTTCGGCTGCGTCACCGAGGCGCTGCGAGCGCTGCGGCCCGTGCTGAAATCCCTGCCGTCACTCCCGCCTCCACCGCCGCCGAACTACGAGTCCGGGCAGCCCGAGCCCCATTGACGCTCAGTACAGCTTGCGCAGGCGCGCGGCGAAGAAGCCGTCCCAGCCCTCGGGGCCCGGCAGCGTGCGCAGGTACGCCTGGGTGAGCGGGAGCTTCACCGACTCGTGCAGCACCGGCGGCTCCGCCGTCCACTCCGGGTGGCTGCGCAGGAACATCTCCACCTGATCCTGCCCCTCCTGAGGCTCCGACGTGCACACCGCGTACACCAGCAGCCCTCCGGGAGGCACCGACTCCTGGCAGTTCTCCAGGATGCGCCGCTGCAACACCGCCAGCCGGCCGATGTCCTCCGGCTTGCGCCGGTAGCGCAGCTCCGGGTGCCGCCGCAGCGTCCCCAGCCCCGAGCACGGCGCATCCACCAGCAACGCGTGGAACTCGCCCCACTCCTCCGGGAAGGGCTGCGAGGCATCGTGCGCCTGGGCCTTCAGCCGCGCCGAGAGGCCCAGCCGCTTCGCCTCGGATTCGATCTTGCGCAGCTTGTTCGCGTGCAGGTCCACGGCCACCACCTCGTGCTTCTCGGCCAGGTGGCACGCCTTGCCGCCCGGCGCCGCGCAGGCATCCAGCACCCGCGCCGTCTCCGGGATGTCGCCATACACGCCCACCAGCTGCGCCGCCTCGTCCTGCACCTGCCACAGGCCCTCGGCGTAGCCGTACACGTCCTCCAACCGCCCCAGCGGAGGCAGCACGATGCCCACCGGCGACACCGCGGAGGGCCGCACCTCCAGCCCCGTCTCCCGCAGTTGCTCCAGCAGCGCGTCGCGCGTCACCTTCGAGGTGTTCGCGCGAATCACCACCGCGGGGGTCTGGTTGTTGGCGGTGAGCATCGCCTCGGCGCGCTCGCGGCCGAACTGGCGCACCCAGCGCTCCACCAGCCAGCGCGGATGGCTCTCGCGCACGGACAGGTACTCGAGCTCATCGCTCTCCGGAGGCAGCGGCTGCGAGGGCAGTGAGGACAGCTTGCGCAGGATGGCGTTGACGAAACCCGCCGCGCGCACCAGCCCCACGTCCTTGAGCGCCTGCACCGTCTCCGCCACCGCCGCGCGCGCGGGCACCCGCGTGTAGAAGAGCTGGTAGGCCCCCACGCGCAGCGCGGCGAGCACCTTGTCCTCCAGCGCGTCCAGCTTGCGGTCCGCGAAGCGGGTGATGGCGTAGTCCAGCGCGAGCTGGCGCCGGGTGGAGCCGTAGGTGAGCTCGGTGATGAGCCCCGTGTCGCGGGGATCCGCTGGCGGCGACTCCGAGAGCACCGTGTCGAGGACGACGTTGAGGTACGCATCCGTGGCCCGGACACGGCTCAGGACCTGGATGGCGATGGCGCGCGCGTTCATCCTTCTCTTCCTACCCTTCCAACCGGGTCATCATGTCCACCAGCTCCGAGTCCGACAGCTTGCTCACGGGCAGGGTGGAGAGCGTGAGGCGCTGCAGGCAGTCCTCCAACATGTCCCGGTAACCACTCTCGGCGGCGGCCCCGAGCTGCACCTCGGTCCACTTCGCGCGCGCCCAGGAGGCCAGCTCCGAGGGCGTCATCCGGCCCGCGAGCCGGTCGGCGATCTTCTGCCGCACCAGGGCCCGGGAGAGGAAGTCCGCCGCGGGCGTGTCCTGCGCGCCCTTCACCTTGCGGCCCAGTGTCTTCTGGGGAGGGACGGGCTCGGCCGGAGCCTCCACCTTGCGGCCCAGCGTCTTGGTGGCGCCGCCCGGAGAGCGGGCCAGCGCCCTCGAGGGCGACACGGCCAGGGATTTCTCCGGAGGCGTCGCCTGCCGGCGGCCGAGCGTCTTCACCGGCCCCGAGGGATCCTCGACCTCTTCGTCCTCCGACGCCTCGTCCCCGGAGTCCTCCGGCTCGCCGGTGAGATCGCCGCTCGCGAAGCGCTCGAGCGCCTCGATGTATGAGTGGAAGCCCTGTCCCTCGATGGTGGCGACGCAGGCCTCGGCCACCACGGACTCCCGGTCACCGAGCCGCTCCAGGTAGACCTCGAGGGCGGGCACACCCACCGCCTCCAGCGCCTCCATGAGCGGGTACGAGCCGAAGAGGCCAGCGGGGCTCACCACCACGCCGTCCAGCTGGGAGCGCTCGGCGTGCAGGGTGTCGATGAGGACGCCCTCGTGGTTGGACTGCACCACCTTCAACTCCAGCCCCAGCTCCAAGGCCCGGGCATTCAGCGCCACATCGAGGTCCGCGAGCCTTCCGCCCTGCCGGCCTTCCCGCTCGCCCAGCAGGTTCAGGTTCGGTCCGTGCAGCACCAACAGCCTCTTGCCCATGTTCCGCGTCCTCTCCTAGGTATCGAAGGGCCGGCTGCCCGGCGCCAGCTTGTGGCCCGCGAGGAACTCGCCCGCCGCCATCACCCGCTTGCCCTCGGGCTGAACCTCCAGCAGCACCAGGGAGCCCTCCCGGCACGCCACCTCCAGCCCCTGCGGCCCCGCGGACAGCACCGTCCCCGGCTCACCACGCCCCTCCCCCACCCTCGCCCGGTGCACCTTGAACACCTTCCCATCCAGGGAGGTGAAGGCGCCCGGCCACGGGGTGAAGGCGCGCAGCCGCCGCTCCAGCTCCACCGCGGGCCGCGTGAAGTCGAGCTTCCCCTCCTCCTTCTTGATGATGGGGGCCAGCACCATGCCCTCCGAAGGCTGCGGCACCGGCTTCAGCTCGCCGCGCAGGTACGCGGGCAGGCACTCTCGCAACAGCTCTCCGCCCAGCTTGGAAAGTCTGTCGTGCAGGGTGGCGCTCGTCTCGTCAGGGGCAATGGGCAGACGCTTCTCCGCCAGCACCGGTCCGGTGTCGAGGCCCTCGTCCATCACCATCAGCGCCACGCCCGTCTCCTTGTCCCCATGGGCGATGGCCCACTGGATGGGGGCGGCGCCCCGGAAGCGCGGCAGCAGCGAGGCGTGCACGTTGAGGCACCCCCTGGCCGGCGTCTCCAGCAGGTCCTTGGGCAGGATCTTCCCGTAGGCCGTCACCACGGCGACGTCCGGGTTGAGCTTGCGCAATTCCTCGGAGAAGGGGGGCGTGCGCAGCTTCTGGGGCTGGAGCACGGGCACACCGCGCTCGAGCGCGTAGGCCTTCACCGGGGAGATGGAGAGCGCCTGACCGCGGCCCTTGGGCTTGTCGGGCTGGGTGACGACGGCCACCACGTCTCCGATGTCGAAGAGGGCGGCCAGGGAGGGCACGGCGAACTCGGGCGTGCCCATGAAGACGATACGGGGACGGGTCATATCGGGGGACTCTTCTCCTGCACCGGGGCGCGTCAGGCAACGGACTTCAGCGCACCCGAGGTGGGACCTTCGATGGCCTGACGTTTGCGGGCACGGATGGAGCCGAGGATGCTGAGCGCGGCCTGAGCGTCCTGGGTGGTGGCCAGCGGCCCCAGGGTGTCGATGACCTCGGAGAGCAGCCGCGCCTCCTCGGCCTCGCGCTCGCGGATGCGGTCCACCGCCTCGCTGAAGCGGTCGAAGAAGCCGCGCAGCTCGTCCTTCTGGCGCAGGGGGCGCATGCGCGGGTAGCGGCCAGCGGCGAGCGTCGCGATGTAGAGGCTCATCACATAGACGGGGCCGGCCACGCGGTGGGTGAGCACGAGCCCGAAGAGGGCCAGCACCCCCGCCACGCCCAGCGCGCCCAGTCCGGTGAGCCACAGCAGCGTCTCGCCACTGGTGACCACGGCCATGGGGGTGGGGTTGCGCAGCAAGGACATATGCGCCCGGTACGCGAGCACACCGACGAGCAGCACCCCGCCTCCGCCAAGGGCGGCGAGCCGGAGGATGTACCGGAGTTGGAATCCGGCATCGAGCAGGTATTTCCGGCGCACGACATGAGGGCGGGTGGAAGGTTGAGTATCGACGGACATGGCGTTGAGCAGCGTACTCCAATCTCCGGGGTCGGTTTGCGCATTCCGACAGGACGGGTTTACACGAAAAGCGTTTTCAACCCGCAACCAGCAACGGGGGGCCCCATGATTCGCCTACTCACCGCCTCGAGCCTGACGCTCGCGCTCCTTCTCATCCTGCCCGGGTGCAAGGTGGATCCGACCTCTCCGGACCATTGGGAGAAGTCCCTGGGCAAGGCCCGGAGGCCCCAGGACAAGGTGCGGGTCATCGAGACACTGCGCAGCTCGGGCCACCTCGACGCGCGCTTCCTTCCCATGCTGCACGAGCATCTCGCCTCGGAGAGGAAGCCCGAGGTGAAGGCGGCGGTGGCCAGGGCACTGGGAGACATGAAGAACCCGGCCTCGGTGGGCCCGCTGGAGAGCGCGGTGGACGTGGGAGCCTCGGACTCGGCCACGAACCTGTTGAACAAGGAACTGGCGGCGGCGTTGGGAGAGATTGGCGACCCGAAGGCCGCGCCGGTGCTGTTGAAACTGTTGACCGCGCGGGACAACTACACGCGCATCGAGGCGGTGGAGGCGTTGGGGCGCATGCGCGTCTCCGAGGCCGTGGAGCCACTCGTGCAACTGGCCACGGACGAGGGGGTGGAGCCCTTCCTGAACCGCAAGGCGATCGAGGCGCTGGGGCGTATCGGGGACGCGAGGGCGATACCGGCGCTGATGCGGACGCTGACGAAGGAGCGCCGGGGGGTGTCCTTCTACGTGGAGAGCTCGTTCTCGCTCTTCCAGCTGGGCCAACCGGCGGCGGACGCGCTGCTCGCGGCGCTAGAGGGCAAGGACACCGAGCTGACGCAATGGGTGCGGAAGAATGGCATCAACCCGGCGAGCTATTCCTTCAAGGCGGCGGAGATTCTCGGAGACCTGCGCGAGCGCCGGGCGGAGAGCGCACTGCTGCAACAACTGGCGTTCAAGAACGAGGATCCGCGCATCCAGGCGGGCGTGAGGGCACGAGCGGCGGACGCGCTGGCGAGGATGCGCTCGGCGGCGGCGGTGAAGCCGCTGACGGCGCTGGTGTCCGAGCCGGACGCGGGATTGAGGAGGGAGTACACGCACGCGCTGAAAAGGCTGGGAGGACGCGAGGCGCTACCGGCGTTGGAGAAGGCGGCGGGCCAGGGGGACTGGTACGCGCGCGAGGCGGCCATCGAGGCGCTGACGATGCTGGGGGATGAGAGGGAATTGCCGGCGGTGGAGAAGCTGGCGGCGGCGGAGCTGGCGAAGACGGCGGCCGAGTGCGAGGAGTCGGGCGGCGAGGGCTGTGGCGACCCGGCGGCGCTGGGGAAGAAGCGGGCGGAGACGATTGCCCGGCATGGCAAGAGGCTGGAGGCGGCGAAGGCGTGCGGGGCGGACGCGGGCTGCTGGGCGAAGAAGCTGCAGGACACGGACAAGGGTGTGCTGGAGCGCGCGGCGCTGGAGGTGGGCCGAGGCAAGACGGCGGCGCACGTGGGAGCGCTGTTGGGGCGGATGACGGAGAAGGATCCGGACACGCGGATGGCGCTCATCCTCGGCGTGGAGTGGCTGGTGGAGGACACGAAGGAGGCAGCGGCCCAGGTGAAGAGCGCGCTGCCCGCGCTGGAGAAGCAGCTCTCCGAGGAGAAGAGCCGCACGGAGTACGTGAGGGCGAACGAGGATCTGCGTCGGCTGGTGGCGAGGGTGCAGCGGCAGAAGACCTGACCCCTGGAAGTCGACCGCCTGGCCCCATCTGGTGGCTTGACGGGCGAACCCGTCTCCCCGTGTGATTTCAGGATGACGGTTTCCTTCCGGACGGGCTGGCATCCCATTCCGGTCCTGCTGGCCCTGGTGGCACTGGCGCTGATGGGAGGATGCGCCACGGGCCATCCACCCGGGAGTCGGCTGAGAGGCTTCGGCTCGCACTCACGCACCTCCTCATTCCGCCACGATTCCGGGCCGGGGGCAGGTAGCGCGGGAGGACTCCCTGAGCTGACGGCGGACGCTCCCGGAACAGGTGGGGAAGCTGGCTGCCTGGAAGCAGTGGCGCGAGCCCCGGGCTAAGCCAGCCGAACTAAGTCCGTTCAGGGGGCGGCCGACGCTTGGGACGGAGAAGAGCCCGGAGCGTGCCAGGCCGTCTCAGTTGCCGTAGACGACGGACGGCTTCCGCGTAGAAGGAGTCGCG
>NZ_JANKBZ010000059.1 GCF_024623785.1 Archangium lipolyticum | reverse complement strand
TCTCTGGGCTTCGAGTCCGAGGGTCACCCCTCGTCCCCGCCAGATAGCTACCGAGGGGGTCGACTTCCTCCTCGGGCGGGACTTCCACCCGCTGGTCAAGTGCACCTTCACGGCGCACGCACATTGGGGGCACATGACAGCGGTCCTGTCGCCACTGGGTTCCCAGTATCCACCGCGGCACCGCGTAGGACAGCGGCCAGAGCAGGCGCGTGCCCCCTCCAAAGGGCTGCACGGCGGCTATCCCCGCCCGGCACACGGCCTCCCCGCTGCCGCCCTCTACAGGGTCCCCATCCCTTTCATGTGCCACGAGCCACACGCGAGCTGTAGCCGGTAGCATGCTGAGAGCGCAGCCACCTTTCCTATGCGGCCGAAGGAGGCGCTGGCACCAGTTCCGCGTTCACCACCTCCGCGCTGATCTTCAGAATCTCCTCGAGGCGGCGCTCACGGAACTTCAGGTAGGTCTGCCGGTCGAACGCCAGCTTCTTGGGGTCGTCCGAGAACTCAGTCACGAGTAGGTGGCGGGAGATGTCTACGCTGTCGGCCGCGAGACGGCTGAAATACTCGGCCGGCTTCTCAGCGCGCTTGCGCAGGTTCTCCCTAGCTCCAATGAAGCGGTAGTTGCCGAGGTGATTGATGTCGACCGTGCCCAACCCGAGTTGTGAGCGCAGGGAACTCTGCGGGTAGATGTGGTCGATCTGCGGCTCGTTGCCCTCGTACTTCACGTCGAAGGGGCTACTCCCGAATCGCGCGACGTAGATAAGGTTCAGCACGATGTATCGCAGCCGCATATCAGTTAGGTGCGCCTGCGCCAGTTCCACTGTGTATCCCCGTGAGAGGAAGTACGTTTTGATGTCGGGCAGAGGGAATCCCGCGAGCTTCTTGCCGACGATGCCGTGCAGCACGTTGATGAGACCGTCGGTCTGGGACGAGTACCAGTTGAAGAGTTGGGACTTGTAATAATAGGCGCGCATCAACCGGCGGTTGCGCTCGTCTGGGGCGGGGTTGTGGAAGAGGTAGTCGAAGAGAGGCACGAAGCAGGAATAGCTGCGGATCACCTTATCCGAATAGAGCGCCAAGTCGTGCCGGATGAAGTCGCGAAGCTGGGCGAAGGTCTTCTCCGCTTGAGGCCAGTTGTCGGAGAGCTTCTTCAGGAGTTGCTCCTCCTCTTGCTGGGAACCGAACTTGTCGGGCCCCAGTTCCGCACTATGGCCATGGGCCACCACGAGGCACTTGAGCGCGAAGGTCTTGTCGAACTCGAGCTTCCCCTCGTTCAACAGATGCACCACGCCCTCAATGTTCTCCTCGACCTGCTCCCACCCCTCCTTCATGGCCGCGAACATCAGGTCCGAGGACGACAGCTTGGTGCCGCCGGAGTTCACCCGGATGAAGATCTCCAGGATGCGCTCGTAGGGCAGAGACTTGTTCACTCCGTCGAGTTCCTCAATCCAGAAGTACTTCTCCTCCAGGAGGAGGGAGGAGAGCATGGCCAAGTTCTTCTGCACGCGATTGCGCCGCGCGGACTGCTGTTCCGGGGACTCCTGCAAGCGCCCATCGAGTTCGGCGTTGATTCGGTCGCCGATGTCCCAGGCGCTCTGCTGCGCATCCTTCTCCAGCAGGTCTCGCAGGCGGTAGCAGGGGAGTTCCAGCGGGCCGGCGGAGAACTGGAGCGGGTAGAGAACTCCCTCGGCGTCCACCTGGGTGCCACTGGTGAGATCGAACCAAGCCTCCTCCTCCGCACCCGCCTGCTTCTCGTTCCGGACCGATCCGGCAAAGAGTGCATAGAGCGTCTGGAGGCGCTGCTGGCCATCGAGCACGAACATCTTGTCGACGCCCGCCTTGCTCCGCTCGCGGTCGTAGTGCCTGCTCAGGTCCGGATCCCACTCGACAGTGGTGAGGAAGCGCCGGGCCTTGATGTGACTCTTCGTCCGCCAGAAGAGCAGGGTCTGGATGGGATAGTTGCGCATCAGGCTGTCGAAGAGCCGACGCATCTGATCTCGCTCCCAGACGAATGGCCGCTGGATGTGCGGCAGGAGCAGCTGGTTCTGCTGGATGGCCTCGATGAGGCTGGCGAGAGTCTTGGCCTTGTAGCTCATCATTTCCCCTCGGTGTGGGACGCGGCGCGAGCCTAGCGACCAAGCAGGAGCGCCGAAAGCCGAGAATCTCGTGGACCCGCAAGCTTCGCGGCCGCGGCCCAGCAGCCCTGCGGATTACTGGGCCCGCTGAAGGAGGAGGCAAGCATCGAACCCACGGTAGGACGGTGGACGTTCCTGGGCAGGACGCGCCTTTACCCGCTATGGCATTGATTTTATTAGGGATCCTCGCCTTGATCCGCCCCATCATGTGCCGTCTGGCGCTCCCCGAATCTGCTCTGGAGGGGTACATTGGAGCACAAGGAAGCCCTCCGACACCGAAGCGATGATGGCTGGTCGGCCCGCAGTGCTCATGTGCCTGATGGAACCCCGTAGAGAGCCAACGTGCCCCGACTCTCCTGGGGCCATACGGCGGTTCCACCGGCCCAGCGCACAGCCCGAGAGGTGCTCGTCAGCGCCTCCCGCGGACTCTCTACCAGCCCGCTCCCTCACCAAGGGCTCCCAGTCCTCTTATGCGCTCCGCTTCAGGATCGTATTCCCCTAACCGGGTCCTGCGGCTGGAGGTATCGGAGCTAGCTGAACCGCATTTAACAAAGCTAGGAGACCCGTCGTAGAATGCTCCCCCTCGATGAAGATCATCCGTAACGCTGGGAACGAGCGGGTCATCGACCTCATCCGTCCGTGGCTGCGGCCGGGCAACTACATCGACGCGGTCACCTCTGACTTCTCGATCTTCGCGTTCGAAGCCCTGCACGCGGAGCTCTTCGCGATCGAGCGGGCGCGCCTACTGCTGCCGCGGGAGGACCTGGACTGCGCTCTGCTGGGGCACGAAGCGGATCGCGCAGCGCGCAACCGGCTGCAAGCGCGGTGGCTGGCGCGGCGGTGCCTGGAGTGGATCGCACGCAAGGCAGAGGTCCGGCGCGCGAAGGGAAGAATTCCTCAGGGCGCGCTGGTGCTCCGCGACGCGGACGCGCAGCCGGTGCAAGCCGTCTCGGGGGCGTTGTCGTTGACGACCGATGGGCTCGGACTCACGCCTGGCAATCCGCTGGGGCTGATCCACGATCTGGACACCCCCGAGGATCGGTCACACTTCTCGGCCTGGCTCGAGTTCCAGTGGTCCCAGCTCGAGGGAGGCAAGGCGCCAGACCGCGCGTTGGTCGAGCAGCTCGAGCGCGTGGCAGCGCACCACCCGCCGTCGCTGGTCTACGCGCGGATCCTCCAGACGCTCTTCGAGGGACGCGGCGATACCCTGGACGAAGATCAGGTGATCAAGGCCGCCACGGGCATCCGCAACACGGGTGTGTGGAAGCGGCTCTACAAGTTCCAGCGTGATGGCGTGGTGGGGGCCATCGACAAGCTCAACCGCTTCGGGGGCTGCATCATCGCGGACAGCGTGGGGCTCGGTAAGACGTTCGAGGCGCTGGCAATCATCAAGTACCATGAGCTGCGCAATGATCGCGTCCTGGTCCTATGCCCGAAGCGGCTGCGGGACAACTGGACCCTCTACCGCGCTAACGACCGGCGTAACTTCTTCGCGGCGGATCGGTTCAACTACGACGTGCTGAACCACACCGATCTCTCGCGCGAGAGCGGGATGTCCGGCGACATCGACCTTCGTAACATTAACTGGGGAAACTACGACCTGGTAGTGATCGACGAGTCGCACAACTTCCGCAACAAGCTGAGCCCACAGGAAGGCGGCGTCACCCGCTACGAGCGGCTCATGCAGAAGGTTATCCGTGAGGGGGTGAAGACCCGCGTGCTCATGCTATCGGCGACCCCGGTCAACAACCGACTGGCGGACTTGAAGAACCAGATCGCCTTCGTGACCGAGGGGAATGACGGCGCACTGTTCGATCACGGCATTCCGAGCATCGAGACCACCACACGACTGGCGCAAAAGCAGTTCAATCGTTGGCTGGAGCTGGATGAGGCGGAGCGGACGCCAACACGGCTGGTGGAGATGCTGGGATTCGACTACTTCGCCTTGCTCGACCTGTTGACCATCGCCCGGTCGCGGAGGCACATCGAGCGGTACTACGGCACGGACGAAACTGGGAAGTTCCCGGAGCGCCTGCGGCCTATCAACATCAAGGCCGAGGTGGACCGGGCGGCGAAGTTCCCGCGCATCCACGTCATCAACACCGAAATCCGGAAGCTCAACCTCGCCTCGTACGCACCGCTCCAATACATCCTGCCGCACAAGCAGGCGGACTACGAGGAGCGGTACAGGCGCGAGGTCCGCGGCGGGAAGGGGTTCTTCAAGCAGCAGGATCGCGAAACGAGCCTTGTCAATCTGCTCCGGGTCAACGTGCTCAAGCGGATGGAGAGCTCGGTGGTGTCGTTCGCACTCACCGTGGAGCGCCAGCTCGAAGCGGTCAACACAATCATCGGGCGTATCGAGAGCCATGCGAACGAGTCGCCAGCGCTGGACATCCGCGAGGTGGATCTCGAGGATCCGGAGTTCGAGGGCCTCGTCGCCGGGCGGAAAGTGAAAGTACTGCTGAAGGACGTAGACGTCGTTCGCTGGAAGCAGGACTTGGAGGAGGACCGCAACAGGCTGATGACACTGCTCTCGGCGGCGAAGGACGTCAGCCCGCAGCGGGACGCCAAGCTCTCCGAGCTGAAGCGGGTGATCGCCGCCAAATGCGAGCGCCCGATCAACGGCCAGAACCGGAAGGTGATCGTCTTCACCGCGTTCGCGGACACCGCTCGGTATCTGTACGATCAGCTCTCGCCCTGGGCGAAGGCGGAACTGGGGCTCCAATCCGCACTCGTCACCGGGACGGGAAGCAATCAAAGTACCCTGCCCTCAGTGGGGAAGGATCTCGGGTCGATTCTAACCGCGTTCTCTCCGCGCTCGCGTGAAAGATCCATGGAAGACGCGGCCGAGGGGGAGATTGATCTCCTGATCGCCACGGACTGCATCTCGGAGGGCCAGAACCTCCAGGACTGCGACTGGCTCATCAACTACGACATCCATTGGAACCCGGTGCGCATCATCCAGCGGTTCGGACGCATCGACCGACTGGGCTCGCCGAACGCAAGGATCCAGCTCGTCAACTTCTGGCCGAACATGGAACTTGAGGAGTACATCAACCTCGAACAGCGCGTGAGCGGCCGAATGGTGCTGCTCGACGTGTCCGCTACCGGCGAAGAGAACCTAATCGAGTCGCGGGGCGCGAACGGGATGAACGACCTGGAGTACCGGCGCAAGCAACTGCTCCGGCTTCAGGACGCGGTGATCGATCTGGAGGACCTATCTACGGGCGTTTCCATCACCGATCTCACCCTGAACGACTTCCGAATCGACCTCGCTGAGCTCGGGCGGACACAACCGGACGCGCTGGAGAGCCTGCCTCTGGGTGCAAGCGCGGTGACGACCTCATTGGAGTCCGAGGTGCCCCCGGGGATCATATTCTGCCTGCGCGCAGAGGGAGACGCCGCCGAGTCACTCGCGGACGGGAGCTACCCGTTGTCGCCGCATTACCTTGTGCACGTGAGCGAAGACGGGACGGTCCTCCTGCCCTACCCACAGGCAAAACGGATCCTCGACCGGCTCAAGCGGACGTGCGTGGGCAAAGACCTGCCGGACGCCGGCGCTTGTGCCCGATACGATCGGACGACGAAGGCGGGCGAGGACATGCGTCACGCACAGCGCCTGCTGGCAACTGCGGTGGGAAGCGTGGTGGGACGCGGCGAGGAGCGTGCGGTGGCCAGCCTATTCAAGCCCGGCGGCACCCAGACGCGAAAGGGCGAGTTCGCCGGGAGCGACGACTTCGAGGTCGTCGCGTTCGTGGTCATCCTGCCGGGTGGGCCCGAGTGACCCCGGAGAAGGTGATCGGCGCGCTCGGCCTACCCGGGGACGCGGTGCAACCCCGGAGAGTGCCGAAGAAGATGTTGTCAGAGAACATTGCGTCGTCTTCGGACCGGCGGCTGGTCACGGAGGGCGTCGAAGAAATCACGTGGGTCGCCACCCTCAAGCCCTCCAACTGCGGGATCGCCGGGTTCACGGATGGGGAGCGGACGTACGAAGAACTCGCGGTGCTGAGCTTGTCGATGCGGCCACAGGGGAAGGCTGACCGGCTGATGGAACTGGTGCATCGGGCGATCCCGTATCCAGTACTCCTCGTGTGCGAGCAAGCACCTCGCCTGTGCCTGTCGCTCGCGCACAAACGGTGGTCACAGGCGAAAGCCGGGAACTGGGTGATGGACGGCGATTTGACCATCGCCGAGATGGGCGACGGAACCCCGCCGGCCGTGGTGGAGGGATTCCTGGAAGCTTTGCCACTGGCGCGCCAAGCAGCCGAGTCGCTGTGGACGGTATACGAAGGGTGGATGGAAACCGTGGTCGCATATCGGGCGGCCATGATAACGGGCGTGTTCAGCCGCGCGACGACGCCGAGAGATGCGCAAGCGCGGCACGAGGCACTCGATGCGTGCGCCAGGTTGGAAGCGGAGATGAAGGCGCTGCGGACCGCCGCGAGAGGCGAGACACAACTCCGGCGGCTGGTGGACCTGAACGTGAAGCTCAAACAGCTTGAGGCGGAATACGCCGCTTTGAGGAAGAGACTGTGACTAGTAAAGAGGCGCGCATGAGGAAGCTCACCGTGGATGACCCGACGACTCGATCCGCTGACCTCGTGGCCGAGAACGTGGCGAAGCTGAAGACGCTATTCCCCGAGGCGTTCGCGGAGGGGAAGATCGACTTCGACGTGCTTAAGCAGGTCCTCGGGGGATCTGTGGACGAGCGCGAGGAGAAGTACGGGCTTTACTGGCACGGAAAGCGGCAAGCCCGCCAGCTCGCGCTGACTCCGTCGACCGGGACCTTGCGTCCGTGCCCCGAGGAGAGCGTGGACTGGGACACCACGCAGAACCTCTTCATTGAGGGTGACAACCTGGAAGTCCTGAAGTTGTTGCAGAAGAGCTATGCCGGAAAGGTCAAGCTCATCTACATCGATCCGCCGTATAACACTGGCAAGGATTTTGTTTATCCGGACGACTTTCAGGACAACATCAAGAACTACCTGGAGCTGACTGGGCAGGTGGAGGGTGGACGGAAGATCACGTCCAACACCGAGGCGTCCGGACGGTTTCATACCGATTGGCTGAATATGATGTATCCGCGGCTGAAGTTGGCGCGGAACCTTCTTGCCCAAGACGGCGTAATCTTCGTGTCGATCGATGATCACGAGGTTCACACTCTTCGGTACATGATGGACGAAGTCTTTGGAGAAGAAAACTTCGTAGCCACTGCTATCTGGGAGAAGGCTGACTCACCGCGAAATTCGGCAAGACAATTCTCGGAGGACCACGAGTTTGTGCTAGTGTATTCGCGAGATCCTTCGTGGGCTCCTACGCGACTCCCACGAACGGATGAAGCAAACTCAATTTACGCCAATCCTGACAACGATCCTCGGGGCCCATGGCTTCCTGGAGACCCCTACGCGAATAAGCCCTACTCAAAGGGGCAATACAGCGTTAAGGGGCCAAGTGGCCGAACCTTCAGCCCGCCGCCAGGCCGGTTTTGGCGTATCTCTGAACAGAAGCTACGGGAACTTGATGCAGATGGACGCATCTGGTGGGGGCCGACTGGAGAAGCCCGGCCGAGTATCAAGCGATACCTTTCTGAGGTCTCGGATTTGATTCCTCGGACCCTTTGGCGGAAAGAGGAGGTCGGCAGCAATCGCACGTCGAAGAACGAGCTTCGAGCTCTCTTCCCGGACACTGAATCCTTCGACACGCCAAAGCCGACAGCTCTCATTGAAAGAATGCTGCGGCTGGGAACTGAGGTCAGCTCGTCAGACATCGTCCTCGACTTCTTTGCGGGTTCGGCCACGACGGGCGATGCGGTGATGCGGCTGAACGCAACGGAGGGAGGCAATCGACGCTACATCCTCGTCCAAATGCCTGAGCCCACGGGAAGAAGCGATTTAGCAACTATCGCAGCGATCTCAAAAGAGCGCCTGCGCCGCGCAGGCAAGAAGATTCAGCAAGACGCCACAACTCTCTCGGGCGATCTCGGCTTTCGCGTGTTCAAGCTCGACAGCTCGAACATCCGTGGGTGGGAGCCAAACCGAGACAACCTCAAGAAATCACTCCTCGACAACTTGGAGCATATCAAGGAGGACCGTAGCCCAGACGATATCCTCTACGAAGTTCTCCTCAAGCTCGGGCTGGATCTGTGTGTCCCCATCGAGCACCGGACCATTGCAGGAAAGACGGTGCACAGCATTGGCGGCGGCGTGTTGATGGTCTGCGTCGAAGAGAAGATCGCCCGCAAGGACGTCGAGCGGCTCGCGCTGGGCATTGCCGAGTGGCACAAGGTGCTCGCCCCAGTCGGCGAGACGACTTGTGTCTTCCGCGACAGCGCTTTCGCCGACGACGTGGCCAAGTCGAACCTCGCGGCCATCCTCGAACAGCACGGCCTGTCCAAGGTCACCAGCCTCTAGGAGCGCCCTGCAATGAAGCTACACTTCGAACCGAACCTCGACTACCAGCTCCGCGCCATCAACGGGGTCTGTGACCTGTTCCGCGGTCAGGAGGTCTGTCGCACCGCGTTCACTGTGACGCGCGGGGCGCTCGGCGGTGCCGCGCTCCTCCCCGGCATGGAGAATGAACAGGGAACCGGCAACCGACTCCAATTGCTCCCGGACCAGGTACTGGAGAACCTCAAGGACGTCCAGCTCCGCAACGGCCTACGCCCCGCAGAAGAACTCGAGTCTGGCGACTTCACCGTGGAAATGGAGACCGGCACCGGGAAGACCTACGTCTACCTGCGCACCATCTTCGAGCTGAATAAGCGCTACGGCTTCACCAAGTTCGTAATTGTCGTGCCGTCCATCGCCATCAAGGAGGGGGTCTACAAGTCCCTTCAGATGACCGAGGACCATTTCCGCAGTATCTACGCGGGAACGCCGTTCGACTACTTCATCTACGACTCGGGGAAGCTTGGACAGGTCCGCAATTTCGCCACCAGCCCACACATCCAGATCATGATCGTCACCGTCGGCGCCATGAGCCGGTTCGGCGATGAGGCCGAGGCCGTCGCGGAGGAAGCCGACGAACAACGCCGTCGCGAGAAGTCGAAGAATGTGATGTACCGCCCGAGCGAGAAGACCGGCGGCGAGAAACCCATCGACCTCATCAGCGCCACCAGGCCCATCCTCATCGTTGATGAACCGCAGAGCGTGGACGGCGGACTCGACGGCCGAGGCCGACAGGCTCTCGCGCGAATGAAACCCTTGTGCACACTCCGCTACTCGGCGACGCATGTCGATAAGCACCACATGGTCTACCGGCTCGACGCGATCGACGCCTACGAACAGAAACTTGTCAAACAGATTGAGGTCGCCTCGGCCACCGTCGACGGCGCCCACAACCGACCGTACGTGAAGCTCGTCTCCGTTGCGAGCAACCGCGGTGGGGTTACCGCGAAGATCGAGGTGGATGCGCAGCGACCGGGCGGCGTTCGGCGCGTCGAGCTCACCGTCGAAGACGGCGACGATCTCGAGCTGGCCACGAGCCGACCGCTCTACCGCGACCACCGGATAGGCGAGATCCGTGCCGGACGCGGACAGAAGTTGCTGGAACTCCGAGTGCCGGGCATCGACCCGGTTTGGCTGACGCCCGGCCAAGCCTTTGGCGACGTCGACCCGATGGAGATGCAGCGGCAGATGATTCGACGAACCATCCAAGAGCACCTCGATAAGGAGAAGAGGCTCCGGCCCCAGGGGATCAAGGTTCTCAGCCTTTTCTTCATCGATCAGGTGGACCGCTACCGGCAGTACGATGCGCAGGGCACGGCAATCAAGGGACCCTACGCACGGATCTTCGAGGAAGAATATCGGCGCATGGCTTCGCGCCCGGACTATGTCACGCTATTCAAGGAGGTCGACCTCTCGCGGGACGCCAGCGAGATCCACGACGGGTACTTCTCCGTCGACAAACACGGCGGCTGGACTGACACCGCCGAGAACAACCAGCAGAGCCGGGACAGCGCGGAGCGGGCCTACAACCTGATCATGAAGGACAAGGAGCGGCTGTTGAGCCTGGAGACACCGCTCAAATTCATATTCTCCCACTCGGCGCTGCGCGAAGGCTGGGATAACCCCAACGTCTTCCAGATCTGCACTCTGCGAGACATCCGAACCGAACGCGAACGCCGCCAAACCATCGGACGGGGGCTCCGGCTGTGCGTGAACCAGAAGGGAGAGCGCGTTCGCGGCTTTGACGTTAATACTCTCACGGTCGTCGCCACTGAGAGCTACCAAGAGTTCGCAGAGAACTTGCAGCGTGAAATCGAGGCTGACACCGGCATCCGCTTCGGCATCGTCGAAGCGCACCAATTCGCGACGATCTCTGTGAAGGGAGAGGCCGGGAGACCGGCTCTGCTAGGCGCGGAAAAGTCGAAGGCGGTATGGGATCACCTGCGTGCGGCCGGCCATATCGACACGCGCGGAAAGGTGCAGGACTCGCTTCGCAAGGCGCTGAAGGATGGGTCCCTGTCACTGCCGCCGGAGTTCGAGGCCATCCAGAAGGAGATCGAGCAAGTCCTCCGCAAACTCGCGGGGCGGCTGGAAATCAAGGACGCCGACCTGCGCAAACCGATTGGCACCCGGCGCGAAGTTCTCCTTGGCGAGGATTTCAGGGCGCTTTGGGACCGGATCAAGCACCGGACCACCTACCGGCTGGAGTTCGACAACGAGAAGCTCATCGCAGATTGTGTGCGGTCCGTCCGCGAGGCACCACGTGTGCCAAAGGCGCGGCTCCTATGGACGACGGCGGAGCTCGTGATCGGTAAAGCGGGCGTGGACGCGAAGGAGACCCAAACCTCTGCTCCGGTGTTCCTTGAGGAAGCCCAGGTCGAGTTGCCCGACATCCTCACCGAATTGCAAGACCGGACCCAGCTCACCCGGCGGACGATTTATCGGGTGCTGACTGAGAGCGGTCGGCTGGACGACTTCAAGCGAAACCCGCAGCAGTTCATCGACTTCGTGGCCCACGCAATCAACGGGTGCAAGCAGCTCGCGGTGGTAGAGGGGATCAAGTACCAGCGACTCGGCGACGAGCACTACTACGCCCAGCAGCTCTTCGAGGAGAAGGAGCTTACTGGTTATCTCAAGAACATGATGGCGGCTTCCAAGTCAGTACACGACCACGTGGTCTACGACTCGGACGTCGAAGCGTCGTTCGCCGACCAGCTAGAGAAGAACGCTGCGGTGAAGGTCTACACCAAGCTCCCAGGCTGGTTCACCGTCCCCACCCCTCTCGGTGGGTACAACCCGGACTGGGCCGTGCTGGTCCAGACCGATGAGGGCGAGCGGGTTTACTTCGTGGTCGAGACCAAGGGCGACCTGTTCGTGAACGACCTCCGCGACAAGGAGCGCGCGAAAATCGAATGTGGCAAGGCACACTTCGCCAGCCTTGGCGTCAGCGAGCCGCCGCTCAAGTACACCGTCGCGCGGACGCTCGATCAGGTCCTTAGCGAAGTCGAGCCAACCTAAAGTGGGGTTATCACTGGGGTTTCTAAATCCGTAGGCGCTGGTGGGTATCAGCACATGAGCCCAGGAAATGACTCCTGGGCCTCCGCCAGGAGCTTCCGCATGGCCGTAATTCCCCTGCCCCCCTTTATCATCAACCATTTCGGCAAACTCACTCTGGGTGCCGCAGCAACCGCCCTCGGTGGCTTTGTCTATGCCCAG
The DNA here is from genome assembly GCF_024623785.1 of Archangium lipolyticum. Lineage (NCBI taxonomy): Bacteria > Pseudomonadati > Myxococcota > Myxococcia > Myxococcales > Archangiaceae > Archangium > Archangium lipolyticum. The sequence continues at coordinate 23,390 of NZ_JANKBZ010000059.1, read as the reverse complement.
CGCGAGCGCATCAGCCGGTGGCTCGATGACGGCGGCCTCGACACCACGCCGCGCGACCGGAACGAGGTGCTCGAGACGGCCGAGTCGCTCAAGAACCTCCACGGCCAGCTGACCCCGGACGAGCTGGATAAGAAGCATGCGGAGCTGCTGGATAAGCTCACCGCCATGAACACGAAGACGGTGAGCGACTTCAGGGTGATCCTGAACGACTCGCAGGCGGAACTCATCACCTCCATGGCCGAACTCGAGGGCCAGCTCGACGCTCAGCGGAGCGAAACGCGAGCTCTCGGCGAGGAGCTGCGTGAGGCCGTAGCGGACCTGGCGCGCCGGCAGGATGCGGTGGAGCAGTTCCTCCACGGGAAGGACCGGGGAGAGGTCTTTGCCGTCCCCGGGCGTCAACGCACCGCCGCCACGACCCCGAGCAGGCAGGAGGAGACCGGCAAGAAGCCCTCCCACAATGGCAGCAGGCGGAAGGGCAACGGGAGCACCGCGCCCGAGACGCGCGCCCCCTGACGCACTCCCCCGCCCTCTCGCAGCTGCATGCCGTGGTGGCCCACGAGCCCCCGGCATTTTTTGGCCTCGAGGTGCACGCGCCGCAGCACCAACTCAAGGCACGTGGGCTCAGGCGCACTTCAAGGTGCTAATCGCCAGCAAATTGTCCAGTTCGACGGGCTGTTCTTCACGCTGAGCTGTGCCACTCGTCGCCTTCACCGGTTCCTTCATGGCAGACTCACTGAGGGGAGGCAGTCCAGTGTCAAACACGAATGTCAAGAGCCGTAGCAAACTCGCGGCTGACAGGTTCAGGAATCCGGATGACGACCCGAAGGGTCCGTACATTCAGTGTGCTCTCACTGCACCGGGCACCACGTCCCCGCTCCGATTTGAGTGGCGTGGGCAGCTTCCCCCCAACGGGCGAGTCTGGCGCTTCAGCCGCGAAAACATGGATCGGCTTGAGGCGGAGGGACGAATCGTGTGGTCACGGCACGGCGCTCTGCCACGACTCAAGAGATACCTAGCGGAGGTTTCGCCCCAGCAGCAAGACGAGGACGCTCCTGCCCCATACGGTCCAGGCTACGGAGAGTTCATCTTGCGAAAGACTATGCGGGAAATCGCCAAATGGATCGCAAAATTCCCAGACGGACTTATGGAATTGGAATGGCCTGAACTCGAAAGGGTGCTCCGAGAGGTTTTCGAGGGCCTGGGATTCGTGACGCGGCTCACCCCGCTAGCACAGGACGGCGGGTTCGACCTGGAACTCTCTTGCGCGAAGGATGGAAAACCCATCACTTTCCTCGTTGAAATCAAGCATTGGACTCCACCATCCCGACCTGGACGAAGGATTCTGAAGAGTTTCTTCGATGTGGTGGTCAAGAATTCGGCGACGGCAGGGCTTCTGCTCTCCAGTTCTGGCTTTAGTAGTGATGCTATCGCTGGGAGGACGGAGGTTGAGCGCCAAAGAGTTCGCCTGGGCGACCACAGCAAGATCGTTACTTTGTGCCAGTACTACGTTCAGCGCGAGGCGGGGCTCTGGGTTGAAACCACTCCGCTGCCCGATCTCCTGTTCGGGGACACCATCTAATTATCTGCTTCCCTGCCCTTCATCTTATTGTGCTCCAGGAAGCTCGCCAGTTCCGCCGACAACAGCGAATTGGTGGTGACCAGTTGCTCGCCCCTGACTGAGCAACGAGGCTCTGGGCCACGAGCGGTGGCCATAGCAGGTGCAGTAGCGGTTGGCTTGAAGGACAAATGCACGAGAGAGCGACGGATCACGCCAATCGACCAGCGAGACGAAGAGCCTCGAACCGCGTCCGTGCTTGGTCGACCCAGCGTGCAAGTCGTTTGCCTTGCAGGAGTTCACGATCCAGCACTGCTTCGACTGAGCCGCACGGAGGTGGACGCGCCGCGAGTCTGGAGCGCACCAGCTCAAGGAGCTGGTCTTCCCGGGCCTTTGGAGCCGGGCCGGGATTCCAGAACATCCAGCCGGTTTCCGTCGTACGGTAGAGAATCACCGACATCGGGATCTCCTCTCCGTGGGCCAGTTCCGCAAGTCGCTCCACATCCTGCTCAAGGCTGCCCGCCGGAACATCGAGCCCCTCAACCTCGAAAGCAGCAAGAGGAAGCCAGCGGCGTCCGTTCTCTGGCTGGTGCGCCCGCACCGCCCAAACGAAATCTATACGCCGACCACGTCGGCCCGCAGTGGGGCTGGGCGGGAACTCCGTGAAGAACTCGCATCCGACGGCTCTGGCGCCTCGGGCGAGCAATGCCCCGACCTCGAAGAGCGTCAGCGCGTCGGAGAAATCCGCAGTATGTCCGCCAAAGTCCCCCGCGAAATGGTCGTAAGCCGTCATGTCGCACTCCCGTATCGAGGCAAAACGACATTCTGCTGCATTCTGCGCGCAGCCTCCATGCCTACTCGGGGGGCTGGATAGAGCACCTCGCACAATGTTGATGCTGGCCAGCGACAGATGTCCTGGCACGTGCTGGGAGTTGTTCGTCGCGGCCTTCCGCTGTTTGCAGTAGACGCACACCATGGACGAGAAGCTGCGACACGCTCTGGGGGAAGCTGCTCGAACTGCTCGCCTGCGGCTGGGCCTCACGCAGGCGGAGGTGGCCAAGAAGGTGCGCCTGAAGCCCGGCGTCTACGGCCGGGTCGAGCGGGGCGCCATGGTGCCCAGCGTGCCCACGCTGCGGCGCATCTGCGAGACCCTGGCCATCTCCTCGGACGTGCTCCTGTCCCTGGGTGCCCAGGCCCACGAGGTAACGGCGCCGGCCCCTCCGCCCGCGGCCGGTGAGCACCCCGAGTTGAGCCGCATCATCCACGTCCTTCAGGGGTGGCCGCCGGAGCGGTTGGCGCTCTTGCGCAAGCTGCTGGAGACGGCCGGTACCCACCTCTCCGACGTGAGCTAACGGGCCTCGGGCTGCACGAGGCTGCGCGCCATGTAACCGACAGCGCTGAGCTGCTTGTCGTCCAACTGGCGCAGGGTGCGCAGCAGGCGGCGCGGTCGCGACGACTCCTGCGAGGAGGGATCGGACCGTGCAAAGTGGCATGCGCTCTCCTTCTGCACCGGGGGTGCATCGAGCTGCTCCAGGCGACCCGTGTGGTTGGGTTGCGGACCCTACGACACGAGGCGCCTTTTGCCCGCGCTGTCCAGTCTGTCCGGATTTGTCAGGGCCACCCGATAGAGTGGGCGTCATCCATCGGAGGCGCTGATGACATCCACGCTGCTGGTGCTACTGCTCCTCGCGCAGGCGGAAGGGCCCGACAACCCACCCGATGGGGCAATGGAGCCACCGCTATCGGCTTCTTCGGCTGGGCGCCTGCACTACCTGGCGCGCCTGGAGGCCACCGGGTTGGCGCTGCTGCCGGGTGGCGGGACGGGCGGCGTGGAGCGCTATGTCCAACTGACCCCCATGCTGGTGCTGGACGGCGGCGAGGAGCTCGGCGTCAACCTGGGCGCTCCGGTGCGGCTGCGGCTGGGGGGCGGAGTTCAGGGCGGCGGGTTGGTGCGCCGCGAGGACTGGGACAGCCTCTCGGACTGGGGCCAGCTGGTGCGTGCGCTCAAGCTGGGCTCGGACGCCTCCCCGGTGGGGCTGTGGGCGGGCGCCCTCGACAGCTACAGCCTCCTTTCCGGGCACCTGGTACGGCGGTACTCGAACCGCACCAATCCGGACTACTACCCGGCTGGAGCCTTTCTCACCGGCACGCTGGGGCCCTTGTACGCGGAGGCGTTTTCCTCGGACGTGCTGGGTGCGCGCCTCATGGGCGCGGAGGTAGCGCTCGACCTGGCACACCTCTTCACGGGCCCGCAGGAGCAACCGGGGCGCTACACGCTGGCGTTGTCCGCGGTGCACGACTGGGGGCGGGCCGGAGGCCACTCTCCCCAGGTGACGCTGGCGCACCTGGATGGAACGGCGGTGGTGGTGGTGCGCCCGGACTACGAGCTGCACGTGCTGGCCGGCTGGGGTGGGCGTCCGGGTGTGGGCGGGGCCTGGGGCGCGGTGGCCGGCGTGGGTGCGGATGCGGTGACGCCCACGTTGGACGCACGGCTGCGGCTCGAGGTGCGAGGGCAGCGCGGAGGCTTTCGCCAGGGCCTCTTCGGCCCGGACTACGAGCTGGCGCGCTTCCGCGCAGCGGGCCCTTCCGGATTGCCAGTCGTGGAGGCGCCCTTTCCCGACGGCTTCTCGGTGTACGGCGAGGCGGTGGTGGGGTGGGATGCGGTGCGACTTGGCGGGTTGCGGCAACGGCACCTGCACCTCTCCCTGGCGGTGGAGGCGTTTACCTGGGGACGCGTGGACGTGGACGGGCGGCTCGCGGCGCAGCTGGCCGAGCGGCGCGTGGAGGTGGCCGTCAGCGCGCTCGCCACCGGAGTGGGCAGGCCAGAGGCGCGCTACCTGTATTCGGGCGAGGTGCGTTGGCGCTTTGGCGGGTGGCTGTACGCGGTGGGCCAGGGCGGCACGTTGCTGTTCCCGACACCGGGCGGAGCGCTGCGCCCGGGCGCCTTCGCGTCCCTGGGCCTGGGGGTGGACCATGCCCGCTGAGATGCCGCGGAAGTGGGTGGCTCTGGTACTTGGGGCTGTCGTGCTGTCCACCGGCTGCATCACGGTGACGCCACCAGCGGGACGCGGCATGCTTCTGGACCGCAACCCGCGTGCCTCCTCTGGGTTGGCGGGCGAGGTGCGTGATGGCGCCCAGTACGCGGCCACGGACTCGAATGCACCCGCTCGGCTGCTCCGCCGACGGGGTGAGCGCGTGCAGGGCACGGAGGTGGCCATGGTGAGCCCAGCCGAGATGGCGGTGCGCGCGGTGGCCAGTGGCGCCGTGCAGGTTGACGCCTTCGAGTACCTACTGGCACTCGCGGGTCTGGACAACTTCAACGACCTGTCCCCGCGAGGCGCGCCCCTCTCGCCCCAGGAGGCGGCCCGGGTGCTGGCGGTGCTGATGAACAAGCCCGTGACGCTGGGCTCGTTCCCGCCCCGAATGGCCGTCTGCCACCTGCTGCGCGAGGTGCTGGAGGGAGGGGAAGTCTCCCGCGAGGAGCTGCTGCGCCGGATCGAACGATTCAAGACGGTGGCCGTGCTGCGACCGGACGGATACCTGGCCTGGACGCTCAACGGACGCACCCAGCAGAAGGTGGGCCCGGTGGAGTGGAAGGAGGAAGCTTTCCGTGCTGGCTCCTTCGAGCTGGGCCGCTTCTACACCGTCAATGGGTGGGTCTTCCGGCAGGCGGATGCGCAACTGCGCCCCCTCATGGAAGGGCCCCCACTGGCCGAGGTGTACGACGACGCCGACTACATCGGCCGCTCGCTGGATGGCGCGGAGGAGGCTTTCGTCGAGCTGTACCATGCCATGGGCCACCTGCTCACGCGCCCGCTGGACAGCATCGCGGCGCTGCAACACCTCCCGGCGGGAGTCGCGGCCCTCATCGCCTCCTCGCCGGAGTACCTCGAGCACTTCCGGTACATGACTCGCGGTGAGCAGGTGAAGGCGGTCTCCAAGTTGACGACCAACCTCATCGTCACCTTTGGTGCCGTTGGGGGCACGACAAGCACGCTGCGGGGGGCCCTTGCAGGCGCGGAGGCCACCGTGCCGATGCTGTCTCTCTCGGCCGATGGGGTGCTGATGGTGGAACGCGTCGTGGTGCCAGTGGGTAAGGCGGCTACGGTATTGCGTGGTGGACCGTGGGCGGCCGTTATCGTCCAGCAGGCAGGTGGGCCCGGCACTGGGACCTCGGAGGCACCGCAGGGGCAGATGCGCCCAGCAGCCGAGGAACTTCTTCAGCAAGCAACCCGACTGCCACCCGAGAGGATCAACGGCTTCCGGATCTTCGGGAACAAGGGGCTTGTTGGCCAGACCTTCCAGCGTAATATCTTGCTGATCGAGGCAGAGGCCAAAGGAGCAGTATCCTTGAGACAATTGATAGCGGCCTTTGAGGCTGAAGCGCGCGCCGCCGGCGCCACCCGCCTGAGCATTACGGGACATGCCGTGATCAATCAGGGCTTTTTGAACCCAGCAATTGCGCAGCGCTTTGGGTTCACGTTTCGGCTCATCAACAAAGACACAATTGAATTGGTCAAGGAGTTGCTGCCATGACTGGTCTCAGCGCAGAGGCGAGGCGCCAGAGGCTCCTCCGGAAGTTCTATCGCTCAGGAAGCGAAGGAACGTGGACTCGCCCCTTCGACGATTTCCCGGCGGAGGTGCGCACGAACCTGCTCAACATGGCTGCCGTTCGGGGCGGGGAACTCCCGGTGCTTTCGCACTTTCGAGATCCAGAACATTGGGTGCTACTCACTACTGAGCAGGTCATAACCTGGAGACCTGATGGCATCCTGCATCTTCCCTGGAGCGAGATTGAAGATGCGACGGTGGATGCCGCTCACGTCAACGGAACCCTGGCCTCAAGCTCAAACGGAAAACTGGCCCTTAATCGACTGAAGATTCTGCTCCGAAGAGGAGAGGCGGTGGAGCTAGAGCTTGAGGCAGGGGCGGCATTCTTCGGTTTCTGGAACGCACTGAAGATGGCCGCCACCATGAACAATGCATAGAGCCGACGGCCAGCGTCATTCCTGGTTGCGTCTGTAGCCGAAGCAAGTTTAGAGGCCACTCCGGCGAGCTTCGAATGGGAAGGGTCATCACTATGTTTCCTATCAAGAGAGGGGAGGAGAATGGTCGTATTTCAATGTGAATGGGTCGATGAGCAGATGCTCTCAGGGCATTCATCATTCGATCTGGGGCACATGACTTTTTCGGGAGAAAAAGGAATTTGCACATCGCGTGGGAAGAGCCCAGATCAGGCAATGATGCTGGCCATTGCCATTACGGATCTTCTCTACGGACTGGAGACGCTGTTGAGGGGGAACCAGTCTGAGTATAGGTTCGTCGGAGCGGACTCCTCTTTTTCCGTTTGGTTCAAGAAGTCCAAGCGAGGGAGTATCTCAGTTCGTTGCGGAACCACAGAACTTGGCGAAGCCGAGTCCACAATTCTCTGCAAATCTATTCTACACGGCGTTGAGACATTCTTTTCCCAACCCGGAAATGAGCTTCCCGTGAACGACCCTGTCCGCGAGGACCTCTTGTCCTCTGTTCAGAGCTTCAAACGTTGTCTCCGCGAGGGGTGAAAACGCCCTGCGTTCTATGGCATCCAGCGCCCTTCGGCCCCCTACGGAAACGTCACATTGTCGAGTGTCACGGCGCGTTGCCGAGCCGCGTCCCACAGGATGAGGGTATAGGTGCCCCGGGCCTCCTTCTCCGTAGCCATGAGTTCCACCACGACACGGCCCAGCCGCTTGTACTCGCGTCCTGGCTCCGCCGGTAGAATGGGGTCCGGCTGCCAGATTGGGAGGGGCTTGAACACCTCGCCCTTGTGCCCCCGAAGGACCGCGCCCGCCGCCGTCCACGGCGTCGCGCTAGGATTCTCTAGGTACACCTCCACGGCCACTCGCTCTTTGGCGCGGTAGCTGTAGACGCGGTCCTTGACGAGAGCGTTGCCCTCCTTCGGAGTGACATCGTCAGTCAGATCCTTGACGAGGACACCTCTCTCTCCATCCACGATGCTGGAAGCAATGGCGCCCCTCAGCCCATCCGGGACGCCGCGCTCGGCGCGGAGCTGCCGCACCTCCGCCCGGCACTGCTGCACCTCTGCCTCGGCCTCCTTGGCGACTTGCTGGAAGTGAGCCACAGGGCGCGGCTGCCGCAACACCTTGATTTCCTGCATTCCGAGCCCGGGATGGACCACAAGTTCGAAGGTGGCGCACGCGGGCGCAGCACCGTCCGCAAAGCACACGTCCACTTCAGTCCGCTTTCCGGCGGCCAGGTTCTCGCGGGGCACCAGCGTGAGCGTCTGCTGTCCCAAGGCCCAGTCCTCGAACCATTCCCGCTCCTGAATCTTCAGGGATTCATGCTGGAGCAACGAGTCGAAGCGGAACGTGATGTGCAGACCTGGGCCGATACACACCACTGGCGCCTGTCCCTTGTTGGGCGTGGGGGACAGCTCGATGCGCGGGCTCGCGGCTTCGCACTCATCCATACCGCGAGCCGCGGAGACATCCGAGGGCGTGGACAGGAGAACCAGCGCCACGAGGGCGACGGGAGGCGCGAGGAGCATGGGAGGTCAACCTTCAACGGGAGTGGCGCGCGAGCGCCAGGAAGAGTCCGGCCTCTACCACACCCCCGCCCTCCAGGCGCCTGACCTCCAAGCCACCGAGCCCATGACCGACGGCTACTCGAAGCGATCCACCGCCCTGACGTCTTGGCTGGAGGAGACGACTGCGGAGTCAGGCCCGCCGTCCGGCTTCATTTTCACGCCAAGCTCACCCGCCCGGCTCCTCAGCTCCAAGCAGACGGGGTACGTCTTCCCGCTCGGCGCCTTGGCCTGTTTGAATCGGCCATAGACACGGTCCTCCGCGAAGATGAGCCGCCCGGAAAGGACTGTGCCCGGCCTCAGCTCTCCCAAGTCGGTCGTTAGTGTGAACGTGCTGTATTCCGTCACGGTGACGGGCTTGGCACCCCCGACAACGGGGAAAGAGCCAAAGGCTTCTTGCCCAATGTGGATGCCCAACGCATTCATGGTGTCCACGGCGCTCGTGGGGCACGCCTCGGGCTTGGGGGCGGGGCGCACCGAGGGCACGCCAACGCAGCCGCCGAGGACGGCGCAGCAGGCCGCGGTAACGCACTTCTCCGCGAAACGGGCACGCCGGGCCTGGGGCTGGGGCTTCTCGGGGGTGTTCACGCTGAAGTCTTCCTTACGAAGCATGGCGGTGGTGAATGCCGGCGCGGGGGTGGAAGGCAAAAACAGCGCCGCGCCCCCGCCAGCTTGCGGCGACTCCCGCGAAACCGCCAATTCCCGGGCAAGGTAGGTGTGAAGAGTCGGGTTGTTGCCGGAAGACGTAAGGGGTTCTGATGCAGGTTGGTGCTGCGTAATACCGCCTGCCTGAGAGGGAGAGGCGGCGAGCACCGCGCCCGCACTGGCCGCAGCCGCCACTGCCATCAACACCAGCACCAACGCCGCCCGGCGTAGGCCGTCCAGAGCCACGGCGCGCACGGGCAGAGTGCCCATGAAGGTGGGGAAGGCCCGCGAGACTGCGAGCCTCAATGGCCCTCGCCTCGGAACGGCTTCGCGCGTGGGTCCTGCATACCTCATCTGAGAGGCGACGACCCCCGACTCGGGAACCGCGGAGCCCTGCACCGCCGGCAACGGCGGAGCTGCCACTTCCCCCTCGGGGAGCGGCACGCCTTCCCAGGCATGGGCGGGGAATATGGCCGCCATGCGCGCCGCCAGGGCCTCGGCCACCGGCGCGGGGCTTGGAGGCGCGGCGGGCATGACAGGCGGAGCAACCACAGAAGTACGGCTCTCCTCGGCACTCAGCTTCTTCTGTCCGCGTCGCGGCGGTGCGAAGCACCTGCGCACCGCGAGTTCCTCCTCGTCCCAGGGCACCTGCGCTGGAACCTCATCCGTCATCGCCTCTTCGGGCGTATCCGGGTCGCCCAGTGGCACGTCCCAGCTCGCGTCGCCCCGGGCCTCGGCCAACGCCGACTCGAGCACCGCGCACAGCGCCGCCATGTCCGGGAAGCGCACGGCGGGCTCCTTCTCCAACATGCGCATGCACACGTCGGACAGCGCCTTGGGCACCCGAGGATTGCACTCGTGCGGGGCCGGAGGAGTCGTGCCGAGAATCGCCTTCACCATGAGAGGGTTGCGCCGGGTGCCAAAGGGCAGCCGGTTGGTGAGGAGCCAGTAGAAGGTAACGCCCAGCGCCCACAGCTCGTCGGACACCTGGGACTTGTAGCTCACCGGATCGCCCGCGTTCTCCCCGAGGAAGCGCCATGCCTCGGGGCTCACGTACTCCTGCGTTCCGGGTGGAAGCACGCTGGAGCCGGGCACCGGGGTGGCCTCGGCCACGGCGCCTATGCCGAAGTCCACCAGCACGGGCTCCACGTTGCGCGAGCGGATGATGATGTTGTCCCGCTTGATGTCACGGTGAAGGACATTCTTGCGATGCACCGCTCCGAGGGTGCGGGCCAGCGTCAGCATGAGGCCCGCGCACCGGCGGGCACACGGGTTTTCCGTGAGGGCGTACTGCTCCAGCGTCAGGCCGTCCACCCACTCCATGACGATGTAGAAGTAGCCGTGGTCAGGGTCGGGCCAGCGGTCGTAGCCACGGACGCGGACGATGTTGGGGTGCTTGAATTTCTGGAGGATGGACACCTCCATGAGGCCCCATGCGTCCAGCTCGCGGGCACGGAAGAACTTGATGACGAAGAAGCGGCCCGCGCGCTCGGCCTTGAAGACGAGCCCCTGTCCACCATCGCCCAGCTTTGCTGTGAGGCGGTAGTCACCAACAATGTCCCCGGACTCGGGCTGCTTGAACGGCGGGAGTTGCATGGAATGAGTCGACCTCCGGAGTTGGAGGCTAGCACGACTCGGCTCTCAGGTTGCGCTGCTTGAATCACACCTGGCGCGTGCCCGTGTCCACGCGGAGCACAGACGCTTGCCTCGCGTACAGCGGCCAGAGCCAGGGGCGGCGCACACCAGTACCCCTCCAAAGTCCGGGTGCAGCTCGGCCCCTGGCCCCAGCCCAATCTCGTTGCGTCCGCTCACTCGTCGTCGGTCGCGTTCTCCAACACCTTCAACACCCGAATCAGCCGCTTCACCTTCGCGGGGCTCCACCCGCGCAGCATGCTCACGAGTTGCAGCAGCTCCGGCGACAGGCTGCCCTCGGGGGCGGGCGCATCGACGGAGGCGGCCACATCAGTGGGGCTTAACGCGAGCAGCGCGTCTGCGGAGATGCCGAGGGTGCGCGCAAGCTTTCGCAGCGTCGGGACGGCGGGCATCATTCCGCCGCGTTCAATGCGACCATAAACATTGGCGGCGATTCCGGCCTGGCGCGCGACCTGGGCCTGGGTGAGCCCCAGCCGCTCGCGAGCCGCACGGGCCACTTCTCCCAGGGATTGCTGGAGCTGTTCGGGCTGTAGCTGTTCGAGTTCCATGGGTCGCATCTACCAAAGTCCTCCGCGCGTCGTGCCGCACGCCGGATGGTGAGGGTCCTTCATCGGTGCAGCTTCAGGCGGGTCATGGTCAGCAGCGGGCGTCTTGCGTCGAGGGCGTGGGCCGTCGGGAAGTGCTCGAGTTCGTCGTGAGCATGGCCTGGGCCACGCCCCGCAGCGCTCTGAGTTGGCGAGGTTTCATCCGGCGTGCCGTGCGGAGGAATTCGTGGACAGCCGGCCTCTCCTTCGGAGGCGGTGAAGTGAACCACGCGGGCGGCGTCGGAGATGAAAACCCCAGCAGCGTATTCGCATCGACGTCCAGCGCTCGGCACAGCCGCTGCACCGCCGGAAGGCTGGGCATCATCTCACCGCGCTCGATGCGTCCGTAAACAGCCGTGGCCAGCTCGGCGCTCTGGGCGACCTGGGCCTGAGAGAAGCCCTTTTCCAGGCGGGCCGCCCGAGCCGCATCTCCGAGGTACTTCTTCAACGCCGCGTCCATATCCATCGGCCATGCCTTCAAGAAGCGTGTTTCGTCTTGCGTGGGGCCCGTGCGCCCGGAGAGGGCAATAGGGCACTGGCGACGTTGCTGAGCGCGGTGAGTTGCCGCGGCTTGAGCCTGCGCACCGAGCGAAGAAGACGGCGCACCGCGGGTGATTCGTCTTCACCGGGAATCTCGAGGGTGAGCCATGCGGGAGGCGTCGAGGACGAGAAGCCCAGCAGCCGGTTCGCATCCACGGCCAGAGCGCGACACAGGCGCATGAGCGTGGGAAGGCTGGGGAGCATGTTGCCGCGCTCCAGGCGCCCGTACACCTCCGTCGCCACGCCAATGCGCTCAGCCGCTTCCTCCTGCGTCAGCCCCGCGCGTGCACGCGCCTCGCGTGCCATCGCTCCGAGGTGAAGGGCCAGCTTCGCTTGTGTCTTATGTACCTGGGCCATGGTGCGTTCTCAGTGGAAGTCGTCGGTATCGATGTCGGGCGGCACGGGGAGCACGCCCCGCTCCACGCCAGCGTGGGCGGCCAGCTTGTCGAGGTCGGAGGCTTCCTTGAGAGTCTCGGCCAACTCCTCCTCGGCGTCCTTAGCTCCGTAGGGTTGAGGTGATGCACGTAGGTAGGCGTGCAGCTCGTCGCGCAGCTCGCCCGCGGTCTGGTAGCGCTCATCTGGGTTAGGGCGCAGCGCCTTGGAGACAATCTGCCGTAGCGGCGTCGGCAACTCCTCGGCCACTCGTTGAACTTCCTCCGGGCCAAAGTGCAGCACGCGGTCGGCGAGCGTCTCCAGATTGATGAAGGTGGGCACCTCGCTACGGACTTCTGCCGGGAAGCGGCGCTTCACGTCCCGCCACAGGGAGTCGGGCGGGTCGAGGGGGTAGCTCGCCAGGAGCATCTCCAGCAGAACCAAGCCGACCGAGAATATGTCTGCGCGTCCGTCGAGATTCCTGGGAGTGAGCACGTCACGCTGGCCCGGCTCGGGCCGTAGGAAGCCCAGGAGAATCTCCGGAGCGATGTAGGACGGGTCCCCCCGAAGGAGTCCGTCCGGCGAGCGGATGCGGCCCAGCAGCTCCGAATAAGCGGCGCCGAAGTTGGTGACCTGGACGCGACCATTGCGCCCGAGGCGGATACGCATGGGGCCCACGGCCCGGTGCACCAGGTGGAGAGGACGGCCCGCTTCGTCCACGGCACGGTGCGCGAAGTCGAGGGCGTCCGCCACCTCACCGGCGACGTAGGCGGCGAAGGCCGGAGACAGGCGGCGGCCCACGGCCACGGCGGCGTCCATGGCGGTGAGGAGATAGCAGCCGCGCATGTGCTCCATGACGATGTAGGGCAGCTCGTTCTGCACCGCATACCCGTACACGGCGGCGATGTTGTTGGGGTGCCGTAGGAAACGGGCGAGCCGCACCTCCTCGAGCACGCGCTCTAGTCCCTCATGGCCCTCCTCCAACACCACGGGCTTGAGCTCCACCAGTTTGACGGGCCCACCCTCCGCGTGTTGGCGCGAGGCGAGCAGGAGGGTGTCGTACTGGGGGTGGGTGACGAGGTGGCGCAAGATGCTGTAGCGGTAGCCACCGGACTCGAAGGTGATGCGAGCAGCAGGGCCGTGAGGTGAGCGAGACATGGACGAGTCTTGGCGAGGAAGCGGCTAATGGGATGCGGCGGACTGCCCGCCAACGGAAACGGGTTGCGGCTCGTTGTTCTCATCGGGCCTGTAGAAGGCGCCCAGCTCGTAGTCGCCAGCGCGGTAGGTGTTGTCCTTCACCTCCACCGGACCTACGCATCGCTCGGCCCTGCCGGTGAGCGCCTCAGCGAGGTAGCCGTCGGGGCGGAGCACCAGGAGGGGTTTGAACTCCTGGATGCGACGGCCCAGCTCAGCCCGGGAAACGGCGGTGCTCTTGAAAGTGATGTCGAGCAGTAGCACGTCCGCGACGAGCCAGGGGGCGTACTCCACGGGCTTGGGCGGATAGAGCGGGTAGAGGTGAAACTGCAACCGGAGCTGCTTGGCCTGCTCCGGGGACACCTCGCGTCCCGAGGGCAGCAACTCCGGAGGAAGCCCCGCCCGCATGAGCAGCGCTCCGAACTCGTCCAGATCCGCGAGTGCATCCCGGGTGGAGGCATACGCCTGGGGCGGGCTGTTGCTCGCGCACGCGAGGGGACACAGCAGGACCACGGAGAGCAGCGTGAGAAGGCCCAAGGGGGAGCGGGCGGGAGTCGAAGCAAGACGAATCCCCGTCCGACGCGAGGAAGAAACGCGCGGCATGACAACACCTCCGATGTGCATGGGTTGCGGCTGGATTGTGCTGCTACGGGTAACACAGCCAATCGCAGAAGGAAAGCCCAGCACTACCGCCAAGGTTCCCATCCCTAGTCAACCCGTCAGAGCGGCACAGCCCTGGTTCCGAGGGAGGAATGGTAGCCAAGGCGTTTCGTGACGTGAGGAGCAAGCGCACCTGGGTTACTCCTCTGGTAGCGTCCAGCCCCGAATCTCAAAGCTTACGCGGTTCGCCGTACGCCGGGCTCAAGCCATCACCACCGTGGCCCTCATCGCGTGGTGCGCGGAGGCGAGACACGGAGGGTCGGCTCGCCATTCACGGTCGCGCCAACACGCCTCTTTACGCGGTAAAGAGAGCTCAGCTTCCGGCATGAACGAGGCGTAGAGCCGCGGTTCCGCCCCCGCCGAATCGGAAGAGCACGCCTCGGTATAAGCCGGTGGCAGGGACTCCCCCTGCTGGCGTCGGCCAACCGACCGCCGCAGTCCTCCAACCCATCCAGAGGTGCGCACCGCGAACGAGCGGGACCCGGGACCCATCCAGCCCGCGTTCCGAGAGATCGAGGCGCGCCCTCACTCATCGACAAGGAGGAGCACCATGCCGCACGACATCAACCAAATGGCCTACGTGGGCCAGGAGCCCTGGCATGGCCTGGGCACGCAGCTGCCGCAGAATACCGACTACGAGTCCATCGTGGAGGCCGCCGGCTTCTACAGAGCGGAGGAGCGGCCCGTCTTCGCCCCGGGCATGGATGAGCCCATTCCGGACAAGAAGGCCCTCTTCCGACAGGACACGGGCGAGTACCTAGCCACCGTCAACCGGGGCTACGAGGTCATCCAGTTCGAGGAGGTGGCCCGCACACTCGTGGAGGCCGCCGGTGGCATGCGCTGCATCTTCCACACCGCCGGAACGCTGGGCCGCAACGGCGTACGCGGATGGCTTCTGGGCGAGCTCCCCGGCGACATCCAGGTCCGTGGCGACAAGTCCCCCATCAAGAAGTATGTGCTGGGGTACTGCGGCCATGACGGCAGCACGGCCATCACCCTCAAGAACGTGGCCACGCGCGTGGTGTGCCAGAACACCATCGGTGTCGCGCTCGGGGAGCGGGACGGGGCGGAGTGGCAAATCCTGCACACTTCAAGCGCTAAGGCGCGACTCGACGAGGCCGGCAGGGCCTTCCGGCGCTTGGTGCAGGGCTACGAGCGTTTCGCGGCACTCTCCGACCACCTCGCTATGACGCGCTTCAGCGAGCACCAGCTGCGAAACGTCATCGACTTGGTGATGCCGCTGCCCCAGGACGAGGCTGAGCACCCACGCCTGATGAAGGGGCGTAACAAGGTCGTGGAGCTGTTCCACGCCGGCCGGGGACTCGCGGGTTCCATCCGCGGTACCGCGTGGGGAGCGCTCCAGGCGTTCAGCGAGTACGCCGATCACCACCGGCACACCCGAGTCCCAAAGGGCAAGAGCGTGGACGCACTGCGCCTCGAATCCATATGGATGGGCAAGGCGGCCAGCTTGAAGCGCCAGGCGCTGGCGACCATCGCGGACACGGCTCGCATCCGGCTTGCGACTTGAAGGACCACCGCGACCTCGATGCGTGCCAGCGCGCAGCACGCGCTGTGGCCGAGGACGGGCGTCGCCACATGGCGCCCGTTTTCTTTACGTTCTCCACGAATGTGCCGTGAGCGTGCCGATGGGCAAGTCAGATTCGCGGGCGGTCGGAGTACCACTACCGCAGCTCGTCGGCCACGTCCTTTTCGTACTTGCCGTCCAGCGTGCCGCTTACGCCACCCGAGTGACGAACTCCCGGAGGTCGAGCAGCCAGGATGCGTGCTCGGCGTGCTTGAACTGAACGCTAAAGCGCACCCGGAAGCGTTTTGACAAGCCATCGCCTGCCTGCTTGGTGAGATTGCTGAATTGGCTCGCCTACCTGATTGGACAGGAAGCAACAGACGCACCAAGCAGGTGACATGACGGCGATATTTCAGTAGAGGGGCCTGCCCTATGATGAAGCCCCACACCTTCCTGAGTTCCACCTGCTACGATCTCAGTACCGAGCGTGAGGTGCTGGCGGACCATCTCCGCCAACTCGGCCACGAGCCTATCTTGTCCGACTCAGTGAAGTTCCCGGTAACAAGCGGGATGCACTCTCACGCCGCGTGCCTCGAGCAGGTTAAGCGCTCCAACTACTTCGTCCTCATCATCGGTGGTCGTCGTGGTGGGACCGCAGTGCACAGCGAGAAGTCCATCACCAACGAGGAGTACAACCGCGCCGTCAAGCTGCGCCTCCCCATATACACCTTTGTCAAGAAGGAGGTGAGGGATGCAAAGCCCTTCTACGCGAAGAACCCTACCGCCGATATGTCCTTTGTCGTGGACGACAAGCGCATCTTCGACTTCATCGACCAGGTGGCAGGGGCGAGCGAGGACAACTGGGTCAAGACTTTCAGCACCATCGCCGAGGTGAAAGAAGCGCTAACCGCTCAATTCGCCTACAACGCACTCCTGTGGTCGGAGGAGTTCGTGAAATCGCGCTCGCCAGGCGCAAAGCCCGTGGCTCCTGAGGGCCTTGCCCCACTACCAGGCAGTTTTCCGCTCATCGAGGCGGAGCACACCAAGGACGATGCGCCGGAACTCACCAAGGGGATCCACAAGTTGCACACCCTGCTTGGGAGGCTGCTCACGGACAACCCCGGCACCTATGACGAGAAGGTGAAGCTCCTGTGGGTCATCGCTCGCCATGGTGATTTCGACCCTGGGTCCGGTAGGTGGTCCATGAAGGAGGCGGCCTTCAAGGATAAGACGTGGGGCACCAGCAGAGGCAATCGTGTGTTCCAGCAGGTGGAGCCCTACGGTATCCGGGGGGAATACGACATTCATTCGGATCCCGATGGTCGGCAGACCACGTACGTCTACCTGCGCTTTTCGGATCGCACGGATATCTCCCTGCCGCTGGCGCTGAACCAGTATGTGAAGGATCTCATCAAGCACTACGGGCCAGATCGAGGGCTAGAGATGTTCCGACAAGCCGATATGACCGTCTATGCGCGCGTGTAGTGAGGAGTGCCTCAAGCAAATTCACCGTTTCGGCGGGAGCGGAGTCCTTCCCGGAGTGCCACAACTCCGGGGCCCACGTTGATTCGCCGCCGGTTCCGCCCGCGCCAGCGCGTACACCGCGTACAGCCCCAGCCGTACCACATGACACAGCCCAGCACGTTCACGAGCGCGCCGCACCTCAGGCGCGGGCAGGCGAAGAAAACGCGCTCTCCGCCGAAACTGGTGGGGCTCGCCACACGCACGAGCTGCACCTCCGCCTCGAAGCCGAACTTCTCCAGCCGAATGGACTTCGCCTCACGGAAGCGTGTGGGCTTCATCTGCGCCCGTATCATCGGCAGCGTGATGCGCGAGACCTGGTCGCGATAGATCGCCATAGCGCAATCACCCTCCCCCGCGGACCGTCACGGTGTCCGCGTGGGCAACGAACATCTGCACGGGCTTGTCGCGGCCCAACTCAATACGATGCTCCTCCAGCAGCATCTTCAATCGCCGCGTCATGCTGTCCGCGAGTTTAGTGAGCGCCTTCACCGCGTCGAAGTCCCGCCGGCCCAGCGCCTCGCCCACCGCGGCGTCGATCAAATCCACCTGGCTTCGGGCAACGGCCAGCAAACGGGCGATTGTTCGCCGACGGGTGGCATCGCCGTCGTTTGAGGCCAGCGCCTCGGCCATGCCGCGTGCGTATTCCACCAGCTGCGCCGCATCACCGGTGGTGAAGCTGGTGAGCGCGAGCTGGTCCAGCGCTGGCAGGCCGAGACGGGGCGGCAGCGAGGGCGGCTCCTCGCGTGCGACGGCCTCCAGCTGCGTGTCGGAAGCGCATGCGGCGAGCGAGAGATGACGGGGAACCGTGGGAGTTGTCACCCATTGATGTTAATTGATACCCGTGCCCCGCACAATGCGGGCAGTGCGCGACTCGGAGATCTCCACCGAGGACACGAGGAGCGCGAGGTCCCGGCGTGGACAACGCTCCGGGGTGGTTCAGCGGGCCAGCGGATCCGCGAGCCGCCGCGTCCGACGGTTCCGCCGGGACGAGGATCGAGGTCTGCCCTACTCCTGCCCCAGGTCTTCTCGGTAGTGGTGAAGGCGATCGGTGGCCCGGGGGCGGCGGAGGAAGGAGAGGAGGCGACGGAGCATGCTCAAGCATAGGTCATCGACGGCCTCCGCCACCGCCGTGGTGATGACGGCGCGGAGAGCCCCTGGACGCGCCCTGGCCGGGCCGCAGACGTGCACCACTAAGGCGCCCGGTGGCCCGGGGAGATGGTGGTGGCCGCAGAAACAAGGCTCAAGGGGTCATGCCGCCGCGCTACCGCCACCCGGCCATTCGCCCAACTCGGCCAAGCTTGCGTGTGAGGACTGCTCGCAACACGGGAGAGGACGCCAGCTCCCGCAGGTGTCTAGGACCTAAGCTACTGAAAGAACTTGGTTTTCTCTCTTTCTAGACACTAGACAGAGAAAACCTAGTCAGCCAGCCAAAGAAGTGAAATCCAATGGAGGAGGACCAGGTACTCCAAAGGGAGCAAGGCTCGGTGGTAACCGGCCTTCTGGCGTCTAACGCCTAGCTGGCACGGCCCGTATCCGAAAAGCCCATGAATCACAGGCACTTGCGCGTCAGCGCGAGGTAGACACCCTCAGCCGAGTCACTAGCAAGTGCCGAAGGGCCCGGGGCCGCCCCCTTGGCATCACAAACCGGCGGCGGCACCAACGTGCCCCGGCCTGGCCTCGACGGGGAGGGGCACGTTCCTTCGAGGCCGGCAGGAGCAGCCGATAGGTCAGTTGGCGAAGTCTTTCTCGGTGCCCGGGGGCACCTTCGCCGGGCTCATCTCGGAGGTAGGGACGGCGTTGGGCGCCTTCTCACCCGAGCGGCGCGTCACCTTGCCGTCGGCATCCACGTCCAGCGGCAGACCCAGCCACACCCGCTCCTGGCCGCGTCCCTTGATGGAGGCACGACCCGCGCTGGCCTCCGGGAAGGCGGCCTTCAGCGCGTTACGGAGCGGGGTGTCGATGGTGTCTGGGACGGACAGGCCCTGGCTACGCGCCCAGTGCTTGAGGACGCAGATGAGTTCCCGGGAGGGGATGTGTTCGCACCCGTCCGCGCTACCCACTACGGTGGCGACGCGCGCTTCGTCAAACCGCTTGTCGTCCGCTTTTTCCCATGCCGCCGCCATCGAGCGGTAGCCCACCACCCGCATCTCGTCCACCGCCTTCTCCACCGCCGAGAGCGAGGCGTTCTGCATCAGCCGCCAAGCGGTGGTCTCGAACTGGGTGTTGACGTCAATCTGCACCTGTCGGTGGAGCAGATGGTGGAAGAAGGCCGCCACCTGCCTGCGCGGGCCACTCATGTCCGCCCGCAGAGCCTTGATTAGCGGCTGCGACAGCTTGGTGCGGCTGTGGAAGACGATGAAGCGCCGGTCTCCTCGCTCGATACGGACTGGACGGTCGTCGTTGGAGCAGAAGAGCAGCGACATCTTGTTCTTGGTGTTGGGCTGCGCCTTCTCCCCCTTCTCCTCAACCACCACGGTGGGGTCGGTGATGAGCCGCTTCAGCTTGTTTGCGAGCGTCTTCTCCTTCGTCGTACCCGAGTTCACCTCGTTGGCCACCAGCAGCAACGTGTCCGCGTTCCACGAGGAAAACCGCTCCTCGAGCCGCTCCTGGTCCACGGTGATGACGCTTCCCGCCGGGTAGAGAATCTCGAGCACCTCCACCAACGTCCCCTTGCCCGATCCTTGCTCTCCGTGGAGAACCACCGCAGTCAACATCTTCAACGGCGCCAGCTTGAGGTAGATGCTCTGCACCAAGAGCGCGAGCCAGTCGAGGAAGAACTCCAGCGCCTCCTCACGCCGGTCCTCGCCCACGAGATTCATTACGAGCGCCCGAATATCCGTCCAGTCGCCCTCACGCGGCACGATGCTCGTGGGGACGAAAGTGTTGAACGTCATGAGCCCGTTGTGCTCCACCAGTCGCTCGATGCTCTCGTAGACGGGAGCACGCTTCTTGTAATGGGGAATCTGCGTCTTCATGAAGCGCTCGATGGCCTTCCGGTCCCCAATGGTGGGGGCGAGCATGGTGGCGAACGCCTCGGGCAGGATGTCCTGGAGATAGCTGTCGTCGGCCTGGAGAATCTCGTAACGGTTTGCACTGACGTTGAAGAGGTACTTGGTGGGGTTGGCGTCCCCCATGGCCGCTTCGGCTCGGGCATCGGCCACCGGGGTGAGTTCGCGCCCGTACGGAGGAGGCAGCCCGTGTCCGCTCAGGTCCAGCCAGATCATCGGCTCCTCCTTGGCCGCGGCAGCGAGCAGCGCCTCCGCATCGCCCTTCCCATCAGGGAACAGGAGCGTGGCGGCAGCGACGCACGCATTGAGCGCGTCGAGGTCCTCGTTGACGATGGCGGCGAGGTTGGTGGCGATTCCGTGGCGCAGCTGCGGAGAAAGCGACTTCACGTTTTTCTTGGCCCAGCACCACATCTTCCCATTGAGGAGGGCAGCCAGGACGGCGGAGTGGTGCGCCGTTGGCACCTTCGGCTCGAGGAAGATCGGCTCCCGAAAGTCGAACGGGACCATGTCCACGCTGAGCTTCGGCCCCTTCAGTTCCACCAACCAGGCCGACTCCGCGGTGGCCTCTTGCATGGTGCACTGCGGGGCCTCGATCAGCCTGTTCGGGGCGAGCGGCGTGATGCCCGGCGAGGCGAAGAGCCGCATCACCCACGCCGTCAGCCGGTGGAGCTCCTGGAGGCTATGCATGCGGTCCAGCAGCAGGATGATGCGCATGCGGTCGCACACGGAGCCGGTTGTGTCGGTGGAGTACATCACCCCGCTGAAGGCGAGGAGTTCGCGCAGGCGGTCCGGACTGTAGGGATAGCCCACGTCCCAGCAAAGGCGATCAGTGTTGTGGACATCGAGGACGAGAGCGCACACCCCCTCGATGTCTCGCAGCTCGAGGGAACGGCCGCGAGGAAGGAGGCACCCTTTGGGTTTTACGAAGATGTAACCTTCCTTCGCGATTTCGGGCCGCGGCGGGGCGGTGAGCAGCTCGATGAGGAGCTTCGTCGCGTCCAGCTCCACCACATAGTACTCCCAGTCGGTAGAGGCATCCGGGCGCGTGGCGTGGGTAATTTCGAAGCGAGTACCAGACGCGGCCAAAATGGCCGACTGTTTCATATTATGGTTGGGTTGCATTAACTTATGCCTGCGAGTGGTTGCGATGGTGGATTGTGTCGAAATTCAATGGAATGAACCCGCTGACGCAGGTCTTCCATTCAGGGTCCGTTTCGTAGGTACTCTTCGGCATGAGACAGCCGGAGAGGCGGCTGAGCGTGCCGCTGGGATTCAGCTCCGGCCCACCTCCCGGCAGAACTCGCGCAGGGCCACGAGGTTGTTGGGCTCGGCGATGACGGCCCGTGCGTGGGGCCCCAACTTTGTGGTGGCCGCGAGGACGACCGTCAACGCCGGATAGCGCTGCTCCGGCGCGCGCTCGACGAGCACCAGCACACGGCTCGCCGCCTCACTCGCCCACCGCGCCACCGTCTCCCACCCCTCCTTGGTGAGCTGCTCCTCGATGACGCACAGCACGCGCGGCGGCTTGCGACGCATGACGACTTGGGCGTCCCGGAAGCTGCCCATGAAGGCATCCGTGGTCTGGGCGAGTGCAATTAGTGACCGGAGGAGCACCAGCCCGTTTAGGCCAGCCCCAACGAGAACCATGGCACATCCGTAGGTGTCCGGCATCATCGCTTCACCTCATCCAGTTCACGCGCCAGGAGTTCCTCCAGCCCTTCCAGGATGAGGGAGCGCAAGGGCGGCGGTGCACCACCGTCGCGTTGGGCTCGGGCCAGTCGCAGGTCATCCAGTCGCGAGCGCATGTCGCGGGGCAGCGCGAAACTCGTCACATAACTTTCAATGGCTCCAGGTGCTCGCATTGAGAAAAGCCTCCGAAATTCGTGCCTAATTGCATAAACAACGTAGGCAATCCGGCCCCAAACGCCCAAATGGCATAACTACTTTCATGTCTGATCTCCGCGCCCACTTCTGCGTCCGGAAGAACTTGATGACGAATTGCCGGCGGCTCGCAGGGGCCTGCGCGCTATGCCAACTCCACGTTGATGAGATCGGCGCGGTAGATGGTGAGCAACGCTCAGGCTGGGCAGAACGCCGACGCTGCACGCCCTGCCCCACCTGGGCTTCGTCAGCCGCGGCTGTACCGGCGGTCCACGCCGGGCACCTCGCGCCGTCGCAGCTCCTCCGGCCACTCGCCCCAGTCGCCGCCATGCCGGTCCCTCAGATTCAGGCGCTGGCCCTTCTCCATCGGGTGCGCCCCCAACTGTTTGAGGAAGTACGGCACGCCGGCCCTTTCGCACTCGACCATCAGGCTCCGGGCCCAGTCCTGATCGAAGGCACGCGGGCTCTCTCCGGACTCACCGCCCTGGATGACCCAGTCCAGTTCGGGCAGCCAGTCGGCGAGGCTGATGGGCTCCACCTGCGGCTCCACCGAGAGGAATCGTGTCGTCCGCGCATCGCCCACTTCGAGCAACTCAGTGACGCGCCCACAGGTGGCGGCCGCGGTGATGCTGGTGCCCGCCCAGAGGTTCTCCGGCCATGGCTGCCCGAGGCCGGACAGCCACCGGGAGAACTCCGCCATCCGGGACGGTCTCTTGGTGAGCCAGAGCCACCGATGCCGCTGCCCCTCCGCGCTCGTCACGGCTGCGATGATCTCCGTGGTCAAGTACTCGAAAGAGACTCCCTTCGAGAGCGCGTCGGACATGTCCGAGGTGAAGACCAGCCGCGGCGAACCATCGAGCCACGGCTTGTCGGGTCGAGGGCTGCCAGCGAGGTCCGGCCAGCGCGCGGCGTCCGCCATACGACCGGGGAAGCGCGTCACCTGCTCGAACACGGGCGCATAGCCGGAGCTACGCCCCCCATAGCGCTGGTGGAGCATTCCCGCGTAGCAGGAGCGCCGCCCAGGTCCCCACAGTTCACAGCCGTCGCAACCCATGGTGGGATTCACCGTGGAGTCGCACCACTGGATGTTCGTGCTCTTGGACATGCTCAGGCCCCCTCGTGCGCCACGTGGGCCTGCGCGGATGGGGGCACGGGGGAGATTTCGGAAACGTTTCCGGAATCCTCCGGTTGCTGCGAGGAGCTGACGAGACCCCCGCATGCAGCGTCCAGCCGCTCGGCGATCTCCATGCACGCCTTTCCCAACGTCCGCTGCATCTCGGCCGCTTTCTTCACGAGCACCTTCACCTCGGGCGTAGCCCCCGCCTTCAGCTCGGTGAGCGCCTTCTCCACCACCTCCGTTTCGCTGAGCATCCGCTCCGACTGCGACACCAGCCTGGTGAGCACCCGGTAGACCGGCACCTCCGCAGCCCCATCTTCGTCCGCGCTGGATGGCCCCCCCTCCGCTGCGCCGTCCGCCGCAACGGCGGGAGTTCGCCGTGCCTTGACAAGGCGCTTCGTGGCCATGACGGAGTGACTTTCCGTAAGCCTCCGCTCCAGCCCAGGTAGTGGAGGAACTCGAGGAGCCGCAGAGTGCGCGGCGCGATGACGACGAACACAGCGACGACGAAGACGGAGCCTGAGTGGTTGGAAGCAGCGCGGCGGCCGA
>NZ_JANKBZ010000058.1 GCF_024623785.1 Archangium lipolyticum | reverse complement strand
GCCGGGCACGGACGGGCGCGCCGGGGGCTGAGCGGCGGTGCCGGGCATCGACGGCCGCGCGGGGGCGGCGGCCGGCGCGGCCCCGGACACGGGCGGGCGGGCCTGGGGCACGGCGGGCGAGGCGGCCGCCGGAGTGGCCCGGGAGCCCGGCGTGGCGGGCTGGGACGTTACGGGTGGAGCGGGGGGCTTACCGGCACCGTTCTGGGGAGGCTGGGACATCGTGCGGGCCTATCTCCGTCTCCCACTGGCGACGGCGGGCAGGTCGTTGTTGCCGTGCCCCGCGAGCTGCGTCTGCTTGTTGGCCTGGATGGAGCGCTGGATGTCCGCCTCCGTCATGCCCGAGGACATGGTGAGGGTGGTGGACGTCTTCTGCCCCGTCTCCTGGTCCATCGCCGACACGTTCACCATGCCGTCGGTGTTGATCTCGAACGTCACGTCGATCTTCACCTCGCCCCGGTAGCCGATGCGGAAGCCCGAGAACTCGAACTCGCCCAGCATCTCGCACTCGTCGGCGCGGTTGGACTCACCCTGGTACACGCGGATCTTCACCTTCTCCTGGCCGTCGCGGCTGGTGGTGAAGGTCTTCGAGCGGTCGATGGGCACCGGGGTGTTCTTCTCGATGATCTTCTCGGTGTAGCCACCCACCGTGCCGATGCGCAGCGACAGCGGCGTCACGTCCACCAGGAAGGTCTCGGTGGCGGAGTCCTGCAGCGCGTTGGCCTGGAGCGCCGCGCCCATGGCGACCACCTGATCCGGGTTGATGCCTTCCTTGGGCTCCTTCTGGAAGTAGTGGCGCACCGAGTTGCGGATGATGGGCAGGCGCGTGGGGCCACCCACCAGGATGACCGCGTCGATGTCCGCCGCCGTCATGCGCGCGGACTGAAGGGCCTCGTCGCACACCTTGAAGGTGCGCTGCACCAGGTCCATCACCATCCGGTTGAACTGGTCCTGCGTGAGCCGCGCCGCCAGGTCCAGCACCTGGCCGCTGGCGTCCTGGCAGATGCCCTGGCAGTTGATGTCCGCCACGCCGTGGCCGCCCACGTCGATCTTCGCCCGCTCGGCCGCGTCCTTGAGCATCTGCAGGCAGAACTTGTTCTGCCGCAGGTCCAGCCGCGTGCGCTTGAGGAAGTCGTCGGCCAGCCACGTCATGATGCGGTCGTCGAAGTCGTCGCCGCCCAGGTACGTGTCACCCGCGGTGGAGAGCACCTCGAAGACGTCCTTGCCGATCTCCAGGATGGAGACGTCGAAGGTACCGCCGCCCAGGTCGTACACCACCACGCGCTGGTTGACGTCGCGGCCGAAGCCGTAGGCCAGCGCCGCCGCGGTGGGCTCGTTGAGGATGCGCAGCACCTCCAGCCCGGCGATGCGGCCCGCGTCCTTGGTGGCCTGTCGCTGGTTGTCGTTGAAGTAGGCCGGCACGGTGATGACGGCCTTGTGCACCTCGCGGCCCAGGTACGTCTCCGCGATGGCCTTCAT
This sequence comes from Archangium lipolyticum, assembly GCF_024623785.1. Taxonomy (NCBI): domain Bacteria; kingdom Pseudomonadati; phylum Myxococcota; class Myxococcia; order Myxococcales; family Archangiaceae; genus Archangium; species Archangium lipolyticum. The sequence goes on along the minus strand of NZ_JANKBZ010000058.1, from coordinate 36,102 downwards.
CTCCTTGAGGACGAGCGCGGAAATCTCCGGCAGCGAGTACGTCTGGCCCCGCACGGCGATGCGCACCGAGTTGTTGTCGCCCTCGACGATGCGGTACGGCATCACCGCCTGCGCCTTCTTCACCTCGTCGGAGAAGAAGTAGCGGCCGATGAGCCGCTTGGCCGAGTACACCGTGGACTCGGCGTTGGTGATGATGTTGCGCTTGGCCGCGTTGCCCACCAGCACCGAGCCGTCCTCGAGGAAGGACACGCACGAGGCATGGGTCGTTTCGCCCCACTCGTTGGGGATGACGAACGGCTGACCTTCGTGCACCACGGATACGCACGAGGTGGACGTGCCCAGGTCGATGCCGATCGCGATGTCGTCCGACATTCCTTCTCCGGTGAGCCAGGGGAGGGCCGTCCAATACAGGACCCTCCAGGAGGCGCCGGGATGTTAGGCACCTCGCATCCGGGCTGTCAAACGTTCCGTATGTGTAAACCCCAGTCGTTTCAAGGGGTTGGAGTGACTTCCGGCGGGCCGGGAACTGGCTTGAGGGGGCTGGGGGCCGTCATTATCTATGGATTGAACAAGGGGGTTCATCCGCATGTCCGTCGCCCTGGCCGTCTTGACGTCCGACCCGAACTTGATGCGGTGCGAGCTGCATCGGCTGGAAGGGCAGGTGGCTCTCCAGGGGGAGGGACGCTCGAATGCCGCGGGCATTGGAGCCTACGCCCAGGACGACGTCCTGTTGAGGCGCTTCCCCGGGGACGCGAACCTGAGCCTGGATTCGCTCGCGCCCCGGCATGAGTCCGAGGTGCTGCTCTTCCACGCGCGGCGCCTGCCCGTGGGGCTCTCCCTGGAGGAGAACACGCAGCCCTTCCGCTCGCGGCGCTGGCTGTTCGCCCACCAGGGCAGCATCCAGGACTTCCCCAGCATCCGCGCGGGGCTGCTGGCCCGCGTGCCGGACTTCCTCCAGCGGCAGATCCGTGGAGAGACGGACAGCGAGGTGGCCTTCGCGCTCTTCCTCGAGCGGCTGTGGGCCACGGGGCACGCGGATGACCCGAGGTTGGGTGCCGAGGTAGCGGGCCGGCTGCTGGCGGACACGGCCCAGGCGCTGGCGAAGGCCTCGGTGAAGGCGGGGGCCGCGCGCGTCTCCACGGTGAATCTGCTGGCCACCAACGGCTACATCCTGGCGGCCACCCGGGTGGGCGCCCAGCCGCTGTTCTACACGCGCCTGGAGGGGACGGACCGCTGCGAGGTGTGCGGCATCACGCCCAGCTCGCCCGAGACGCAGCCCGGGGTGGTGGCGCACCGGCGCAGGCGCTCGGTGGTGGTGGCCACGCACCTGACCCGCCCGGCGGGTTGGGTGGAGCTGGCCGAGGGCACCACGCTGGTGGTGGGCTCGGACCTCCAGGTGCGGCACCTCACGCCGTAGTCCCTCACACCCCGAAGAAGGACACCTCGAGGAAGCGCACGAAGAGGTTGGCGGCGGCGTGGAAGAGGGCGGCGCCCACCACGCTGCCGGTGCGCTCGCGCATCCAGCCGAAGAGCAGGGCGGGGAAGAAGACGGACAGGCGCCACACCTGGAAGATGGCGAGGTGGCCGAGCGCGAAGAGCACCGCCGTGAGCCAGAAGGCCGGACCCAGCCGGACGCCCAGGAAGCGCCGGCCCTGGGGCCACGCGTCGCGCAGGCGGGCCTGCATGTAGCCCCGGTAGAAGAACTCCTCCGGCAGGGCCACCACGAAGAGCTGATCCACCACCCACTCGCCGAAGCGGGGCGGGAGCCGCGGGGTGAAGTGCGCCGGGCCCCGGAAGGGGGCCACCATGCGCGCCAGCTCCGCGGGCAGGTTCGGCAGTATCACCTGCGTCCAGAGGGCGAAGGCCCCGAAGAAGAGGGGGAACACCACCAGGCTCATGCCCAGGAAGAGGCGCACGTCCTGGCGCCAGGTGCGCGGGCTGAGCCCGTAGTCGCGGTAGTCCTCTCCGCGCCAGCGCATGGGGATGAGCGGCAGGTAGAGGAAGCCGACGGTGGCCACCAGCTTGGGGATGCCGGAGCCGCCGAAGAGGAGGAAGGCGACGATGATGCCCAGGAAGCCCAGGGCCCAGAGGCCCACCGCCTCCTGTACGGCGTTGGGACGCCAGGGAGCGGACGCGGAGGCGGTGCTCACGGCGCGGCCACCTTCGTGGCGAGCTGCTGTTTGACGACGTCCAGCGGCAGCGCCCGGCAACCGCGTCCCCGGCGCTGCACGGAGACCGCCACCAGCCGGCCATTGGCGTCGAAGATCGGGCTGCCCGGCGGGAGTGCCAGGTCCACGTCGAAGAAGGGCGCGGGAGCCTTTCGCGCCACGGCCGAGGCCGGCCGCTCCTTCTGCTTGCCCCGTCCCGGGAGGATGCCGATGAGCCACTGGCCGACGGGGCTCCCGGTGGACACCCGCACGGGAGCGGCGGGGTACTCACCGGCCGGGGCGGCGACGACGGCCACCTTCAGGTACCCGTTGGCGAGCACCACCGTGGCCGGCAGCGTCCGCCCGTCGTACTCCACCTGGGCGGCCTCCAGGCTGACGTGGCGTACGGAGGTGAGCACCTGCCCCTCGGTGCCCACGATGATGCCGGGGCCGGCCTCGCGAGGCCCTCGCACCCGCACCACGGAGCGCTCGTACAGGCCGAGCGCCTTCTGCAGATCGGCGCGGGAGGGGCGATCCTCGGCGGAGGCACCGGTGGCGAGCAGGACGAGGAAGAGGGCGAGCAGGAGGCGGGGCAAGGCGCGGCGAGCCTAGCACCGGTACCGGCTCGCGTCAGGCGGCGCGCAGCTTCCGGAGGGTGGAGATGAACTGTTCGGCGGGGAGGGTGTTGAGGATGTCGCCCTTGCGAGCCCAGCCCCGGCGCGCGGTGGCCACGGCGAAGGCGAGGTTGCGCAGGTCCGCGGCCTTGTGCGCGTCGGCGCTCACCACCAGCTTCACTCCGCGTTGGAGCGCCTGGCGCACGTGCTCCGTCTTCAGGTCCAACCGCTCCGGCTTGCCGTTGACCTCCACCACCACGCCGCGCTCGGCGGCCTTGTCGAGCACCGCCTCCATGCGCACGGGGTAGGGCTCGCGGTTCTGGATGAGGCGTCCGGTGGGGTGCCCGAGGATGTGCAGGTGCGGGTTGTCGAAGGCCTTCAGCAGCCGCTGCGTCATCTGCTCCTCGTCCATGGAGTGGCGCACGTGGATGGAGCCGATGACCACCTCGAGCCGCTCGAGGACGCCGTCCGAATAATCGAGCGCGCCGCTCTCCAGGATGTCCACCTCGATGCCCTTGAGGAGCCGGACGCCCTTGACGGTGTCGTTGACGCGGTCGATCTCGTCCCACTGGCGGCGCAGGTCGTCCTCCTTGAGGCCCCCGGCGTAGATGGCCGCCTGGCTGTGCTCGGTGACGGTGAGGAACTTCAGGCCGAGCGCCTGGGCCGCCCGAGCCATCTCCTCCAGCGAGTTCTTCCCATCGGACCAGGTGCTGTGCGCGTGCACGGCACCCTGGATGTCCTCCAGCGTGACCAGGTCCTCGGGCAGCCGGCCCGCGAGCGCGGCTTCGATCTCCCCGGTGTCCTCACGCAGCTCGGGAGGGATGTACTGCATGCCGAGCAGCCGGTAGAGCGCGGCCTCGTCGGGCACGGGCACCTTGGTGCCGTCGTCGCGGTGGACGCCCCACTCGGAGATCTTCAGCCCGCGCTCATGGGCGAGCCCGCGCAGCCGCACGTGGTGCGCCTTGGAGCCGGTGAAGTGGTGCAGGGCGGTGGCGAAGTCCTCGTCCGGGAGGACGCGCAGATCCACCTGGAGATCCTTCTCGTGCAGCCGCACCGAGCACTTGCTCTCGCCACGGCCGATGACATGGGCCACCACGGGCGAGCGGGAGAAGGCATCGAACACCGCGCCCGCATCCGGCGCGGAGGCGATGAGGTCCACGTCCCCGACGGTCTCGGCCCGCCGGCGCAGGCTGCCTCCGACGCTCGCGCGGATGACACCGGGGGCGGCCTTGATGGACTCGAGCAGTTGCTCCGCCACGGGCAGCACCTCCCCGAGCAGCCGCCGGGGCGTCCGGGTCCGCCGGTACAGCTCGATGCCGGCGAGGATCTTCGCCTCGCTCTTCTCTCCGAAGCCCGAGAGCTGGCGCACGCGGCCCTCGCGGCACGCCTTCTCCAGCGCCTCCACGCCGTCCACCCCCAGCTGGCGGGCGAGGACCAGGGCCTTCTTCGGACCCAGGTCGGGCACCTGGACGAGCTCCAGGACACCCGGGGGGAACTCGGCGCGCAGCGTGTCGAGGTAAGCGAGCTTGCCGGTGGTGAGCAGCTCGGAGACCTTGTCGGCGATCGCCTGGCCGATTCCCGGCAATTCCTTCAGGCGGCCGTCGCGGACGAGGGCGCCGAGATCCTCGGAGAGGCCGGCGATGCGGTCGGCCGCCGTGTCGTAAGCGCGGCTGCGGAAGGGGTTCTCCCCCTTCATCTGGAGGAGGAGGGAGATGTCCCGGAGGACCTGGACCACGGTGGCTTTGTCGGCGAGTGTCACGGGGGGAAGTTAATGCCCATGGAACGAGGGTGCAGGCGAGCGGAAACGCGAGTTTCACGCTACAAGGACGCCCGGGTAGTGACGCCAAGGAAACAACGAGAGACGCAACCGATGAAGATCAAGCTCGGACCGGCGGACTTCGCCGAAAAGGAGATGCGGGGTTACGAGGTGGGCAAGCGCAGCCTGTGCGTGGCCAGGATCAACGGGCGCTACAAGGGGCTCGATGACTGGTGCAACCACGCGGGCTGCCTGCTATCCGGTGGCCGTCTGGAGGGGAACATGGTCGTCTGCCCCTGCCACGAGGTTGGCTTCGACATGGACACGGGCAAGAACGAGACCTCGCCGGGCGTGTGCGACGACCAGCCCACGGTGGAGCTCGAGGTCGACGCGGACGGGGAGCTGGTCGTCGAGCTGCCCGAGAAGGACCTGTAGGAGGAGCGGGATGGCACACGAGGGACACGATCACGACGACCATGACCACGAGCACGGTCATGACCACGGGCACCACCACCATCACGGGCACGGCCATGACCACGGTCATCGCCACCATGACCACGGGCACGAGCACGGCCATGAGCACCACCACGGGCACGAGCACGGGTCGGGCACGGTAGGGGAGCACAAGGCGCATGCGCCGGTGCACGTGAGTGCGTTCGTGGTGACGTGCTCGGACAGCCGGGACGCGTCGACGGACGAGAGCGGGCGGGTGCTGCGCGAGCTGCTGGAGGCCGAGGGGCACTCGGTGAGCGGCTACAAGGTCATCAAGGACGAGCCCGAGGCCATCCGCGCGATGCTGAAGGAGGCGCAGGAGGCGGGGGCGAGGGCGGTGATCTTCAATGGCGGGACGGGGATCAGCCGCCGGGACAGCACGGTGGAGACGCTGCAGGGGCTGTTCGAGAAGACCCTGCCCGGCTTCGGAGAGCTGTTCCGGATGCTGTCGTTCGAGGAGATCGGCAGCGCGGCGATGATGTCGAGGGCGACGGCCGGCACGTACCAGGGGATGATCCTCTTCGCGCTGCCGGGCTCGCCGAAGGCGGTGAAGCTGGGGCTGCGCAAGCTCATCCTGCCGGAGCTGGGCCACGCGGTGCGCGAGCTCACGCGCTGACCCAAGATAAACACCCGATCCTCCACGGAGCACCCATCCCCTCTCCCCCTGGGAGAGGGACGGGGTGAGGGTATCGGGTGAACGCGGGTTGAATCACGCGGTGTGCGCGGGCCGGCGCGGCAGCTCCACGCGGAACGTGGAGCCCCGCCCTGGCTGGCTCTCCACCTGGATGTGGCCGCCCATCGCCTCCACCAACTGGTTCGTGATGTAGAGCCCCAGGCCCAGCCCGCCGTAATGGCGCCCCGAGACGGCCCGCTCGAACTTGCCGAAGATGCGTGTCAGGTGCTCGGGCGCGATGCCGATGCCCTCGTCCCGCACCTCCAAAACCGCCCACTCGAGCCCTGCCTCGACTCGCACGTGAACCGGCCGGCCCGCGCCATACTTCAGCGCATTGGACAGCAGGTTCGTCATCACCTGCTCCAATCGCAGCCGATCCCACCGCCCCATCACCGGGGTCCCGGCCGCCACCTTCACCTCGCAGCCCACCTTCTCGCTCTGTTGCGCGAAGCGGGCCACCACCTCCCGCGCCACCTCGGCCAGGTCCACCTCCTGCCAGTTCAGGAGCAGCTTGCCCGCCACCAGGCGCGACACGTCCAGCAGGTCGTCCACCAGCGAGGTCAGCTTGCGCAGCTGCTGCTCGGCGCCTTCCACGAAGCGCACCACGCGCTCGCGGGGAAAGAACTCGACGGCATTCGTCTCCGCCTCGCGCCGCAACGCCTGCAACCGCAAGTGGAGCGGCGTCAGCGGCGTCTTCAGCTCGTGTGAGGCCACCGAGAGGAAATCGTCCCGGACCCGCACCGCCTCGCGCGCCTCCTCGTACAACCGCGCGTTCTCCACCGCCTGTTTCTCCACCTGCGTTCCCAGCTTCACCAGCGTGCGCTCGGTGGCCCTCATCCGTTTGAGCTGCCCCATCATCCACTCCACCCGCCGGGCCGCCGACTCCTCCCCCAACACCATCTCGGGTGTCTCGTAATAGAGGTTGTCGAACACCTCGTCGCCGATGAGGACTCGCGGGTGGGTTCGCATCACGTCGCGGATGACCTCCGGCCGGAATCGGCTCCGGTGGTACTGGCAGATGGTCAGCGAGTGGTTGCTGGTCATGTAGTAGCGGTTGAGCTGCGACTCGTAGCGGATGAGGCTCTCGCAGCCCCGTTTCGAGCCCAGCGTCCACGTCATCTCTCCGGAGGTGCGCAGCCCCGTGAAGCCCTCCGCCAGCGCCTGCTCTTCCAGGTGGTGGAGGAAGTCGATCATCCGCTCCGGGATGAACTCCCCCCATTGAAGGAAGGCGTCGCGTTGGGTGAGGAAGATGAGGGCCTTGCGTGCCCGCTCGCCCTCCACGTCCACTCCGTGCGCCTCCAGCACCGCGGCCACCTCGTCCGCGAGGTGCTCATCCAGTGCGTAGATGCAGCGCTGACCCTGCTCGAGCCCCATCCGCAAGTAGGGCGCCAGCGCCGCCACCTCCTCCTCGAACCGTTCGTAGATGAGGCAGAGGTGATCGCCCGGCCCCAACAGGGAGAGTTGTTGGGGGGTCGGTCCCACCGCCACCCCTGCTTCCTCCAGGAGCGAGTGCGTTGAAGAGGAAGCCAGCGGGGGGCTTTCGTGCATGAGGCCCTCGGAGTGGAGAAGGGGCCTGCCGGCCGTCCACTCCATCACATGCGCATGGCGCCCGCGGGCGGCAACGCATGCTCGCTTCTCAGGCCGTACGGTTGCGCAACGGCCGGAAGAAGGCCCGGATATCCTCGGCGCGTCCACCCTGCTTCCCAGGAGTCCTCGCATGCGCACCACTACTCCCCGTCTCCTGCTTCTGGCGTGCCTCCTGCCGCTGGCCGCCTGCTCCGGCGCTCACTCCACGGGCTCGCGGGTCGAGCCCTCTCCTCCGCCGAGCGCGTCCACCGTCGTGCTGCTGGTCCGGCACGCGGAGAAGGCCGCGGAGGGTGGGGATGATCCGGCGCTCACTCCGGCTGGCCAGCAGCGAGCGCAGGCGCTGCTCCAGGTCGCCGGCGGCGCGGGCGTGAGCGCCATCTACGCCACGCAGTACCGCCGGACGCGTGACACGGCTCAGCCGCTCGCGGACCAGTTGGGAGTCCCCGTGACCGTGCGGGAGATTCGCATGGGTGCGCAGGCGCACGCCGCGGAGGTGGCTCGGGAGATCCTCTCCCAGCATCAGGGAAAGACCGTCCTGGTGGTGGAGCACAGCAACACGCTCCCCTCGCTCATGGAAGCGCTGGCCGGGCTTCGCATCCAGCCCATCCCCGATGCCGAGTACGACCGTCTCATGGTGGTCGTGATTCCTCCGTCGGGTCCGGCCCGGCTCATCCTGTCGCGGTACGGTGCGCCCTCCGCCATTCCCTGAGACAGGTCCAGGGCGGGTGTCTACCCCTGAGGTTCTGTCCTCCGGACACTCCTCGGGGATGAAGTCCGTGGCGGAACCGGTTCCTCCAGGCTACGGAGTCTCCTGAACCATGCCCCGGTCAAAGCGAGAACATACAGGGCTGAGCCCCAGAGATGCCGAGCGCTTGCGCCCGTGCCTGGATGCCTTCCTGGCATCGACCGACAGCCGGGCGCGCATCGCCTTCGATCCGCTCGAGTTCCCGCACCGCTATCGCGACCCGAGGGACATCGAGGTGAGTGCGCTGCTGGCGGCGGCGCTGGCGTACGGGCGCGCGGATCTCTTCCGGCCCAAGGTGGACGCGCTGCTCCAGCGCATGGGCCCGTCCCCGGCGGCGTTCGTTCGTGCGTTGGATGTGCCCCGTGCCCGTGAATTGCTCGAGGGCTTCGTCTACCGCTTCAACGTGGGGACGGATGTGGCGGTGCTGTTGTTGGGCATGGGGCGCGCCCTGCGCGAGCACGGCGGCCTGGAGGCGCTCTTCGTCCGGGGTCTCGAGGCCCGTGGCTCCTGGCATGGGGCGCTGGATGCCTTCACCTCGGCCCTTCGGGATGTGCCCATGGCGCCCTTGCGCGAGTCGCTCGGGCCCGAGCGCGGGCTACATCACCTGTTGCCCTCGCCCCTCGGGCCCGGCGCGGCCAAGCGCCTCAATCTCTTCCTCCGGTGGATGGTGCGTGGGCCGGATGGTGTGGACCTGGGTGTCTGGAAGACCGTGCGTCCCTCGGCGCTGCTCATCCCCCTGGATACGCACATCGGGCGCATCTCGAAGCACCTGGGGCTGACCCGGCGCAACGACCTGAGCTGGCGCACCGCCGAGGAGGTCACCGCTTCGCTTCGCGCGCTCGATCCCGAGGACCCCGTCCGCTTCGACTTCGCCCTGTGTCACTACGGCATGAGCGGCGTGTGTCCTACTCAGCCCGTTCCCGAGAATTGCTCACGGTGCAAGTTGTTACCGGCCTGCTCCGTGGGACAGAAGACCGCACGGGCCCGGAGTGGCATGAAGGGAACCCGGGGGCGAACGGGATGACCCTCACCCCAGCCCTCTCCCAGAGGGAGAGGGGGCATACACGGGGTCAACCTGGGAGGCGGGGTACCCTCACCCCGACCCTCTCCCGGCGGGAGAGGGATGGGCTACCCCCTGAGTGGTTGACGGGTGCGGCCCGAGCGGGGATACACGCCCCATGACCCTGGCCTCGGTCGTCGGACAGCCTCGCGCCATCGATGCGCTCCAGGCCGCGCTTCGCAGCGGCTCGGTGCACCATGCCTACCTCTTCGCCGGGCCCGAGGGCGTCGGCAAGGAGCTCGCCGCCATCGGTCTCGCACAGGCGCTCACCTGCCCGGACAAGCCCAACGAGGGGTGTGGTTCCTGTGACGGGTGTTCTCGCATCGCCAAGGGCTCCCACCCTGATGTCACCTGGCTCATGCCGGATGCCGAGCGTGTCGAGCGCGGGCTCGCGGGCCGCTCGGACTTCAGTGGGACTCCTAGCCGGGAGATCCGCGTGGAGCAGATCCGCGGCCTGCTCGAGCGCATCTCCCTTCGCGGGCTCGAGTCCAAGCGCAAGGTCGCCATCGTGGTGGATGCGCACACCTTGAACCAGCAGGCGCAGAACGCGTTCCTCAAGACCCTCGAGGAGCCCCCCTCCGACACCACGCTCATCCTCCTGGCCTCGGCCCCGGACAAGTTGCTGCCCACCATTCGCAGCCGGTGTAGCAAGGTCTACTTCGGCCCGCTGCCTGTGGAGCTCATCTCCCAGCGTCTCCAGAAGGAGCGCAAGTTGGAGCCGCAGACGGCCGAGCTCGCGGCGGTGATGGCGGGCGGCAGTCTGGGCCGCGCGATGGCGTTGGACCTCGACGCACTCGCGGCACGCAAGGAGGTCATCAGCGGCTTCGAGGCGCTCAAGCCCGGCGACCTGGGTGCCCTGCTGCGCTGGGCCGAGACGTTCGGCGCCACGCGTGAGCTGGCCGAGCAGGCGCTCTCCATCCTGTCCCTCTGGACGCGGGACGTGGCGCTGGCGGGGGCGGGTGTGGAGCGTCTGGCCAACAGGGACCTGGAGACGCTGGCGCGCGAGGTGGCGGCGCGCACGCACGAGGCCACGCTGCACCGGCGGCACGCGCTGCTGGAGAAGACGAAGGCCATCATCGTGGAGCGCAATGGGGCGCCGAGGCTTCAGCTCGAGCGGATGCTCATCGAGCTGCTGGAGGGGCGATGAGCGCGGACATCGAAGACGTGCTGGACGAGGCGAAGGCCGGCAAGGTGCAGCCGCTCTACCTGCTGTGGGGCGAGGAGTACCTGGTGCGCCGGGGCGCGGACGAGCTGGTGAAGACGCTGTTGCCGGATGCGTCGGCGGGGTTGAACTTCGCGGTGCTGGACGCGGGCTCCCCGCGCGAGGTGGCGCAGGAGCTGGCCACGCTGCCCCTCTTCCCCGGGCGCAAGGTGGTGCTGGTGAGGGACCCGGAGTTCCTCGCGCCGAAGAAGGGGAGGGGCGACGCGCTGGGCAAGGCGCGCGAGGCGTGGAAGGCGGGCAAGCGCAAGGAGGGCGCGCGGCGGCTGCTGGCGCTGGCGGCGCGCGCGGGGTGGGGCGCGGACCAGTTGGATCCGGGCACGCGCGGGGCCCCGTCGGTGGAGCAGTGGAAGGAGGAGCTGAACGTCGACCTCGCCGAGGCGGACCTGGTCTTCCTCAAGGAGGTGGCCGCGTTCTGCCGCGAGGAGCGCATCACCGCGCCCGAGGGTGACACGAGCGCGCTGTTGGACCTGTTCCAGAAGGGCGTCCCGCCGGGGCATGCGCTGGTGATGGCGGCCTCGGAGGTGGATGCGAAGAACCCGCTGGTGAAGCTCGCGGCGGACAAGGGGCGGGTGGTCGAGCGCAAGGTGGCGGCGCGCCACAAGGACCTGGAGATAGAGCCGCTCGCCGAGGAGTTCCTGCGGCCCTTCAAGAAGAAGCTGGGCAAGGGCGCGGCGGCGCAGCTCAAGGAGCGCATCGGCGGCAACGTGCGGCTGTTGCAGTCCGAGCTGGAGAAGCTGGCGACGTACGCCGAAGGCAACACCATCGAGTCCTCGGACGTGGCGCTGCTGGTGGCGCACACGCGCGAGGAGGAGTTCTTCGAGCTGTCCGAGGCGCTGCAGAACCGCGACTTCAAGGCGGCGCTGGACTACACGATGGACGCGATGGGGCAGGGCGTGCACGGGTTGCAGTTGCTGGGCGCGGTGGCCTCCATCACGCGCGGCATGCTGGAGAACCACGAGCGGCTGGAGAAGTACGCGGGCGGCTCGGTGCCGCGCTCGTTCCCGGACTTCAAGGCGCGCGTGTTCCCCCGGGTGGAGGAGGAGGCCAAGGCGGCGAAGGGCAAGGCCCCTCACCCGTACGCCGCCTTCCTCGCGATGCAGGGCGCGGCGCGCTACAAGCGGCGCGAGCTGCTCGACGCGCTGGTGGCGTGCGCCGAGGCGGACCTGTCGCTCAAGTCCTCCGCGAGCGGCAAGCTCGTCATCGAGCGCCTGCTCTGGACGGTTTGCGGGAGCGCTTGACGGCCTCGGGTTTCTTCGCCGGGGCCCGTTGGGCTTCCGCCGGCCCGTAGAGGGGCATCCCGGGGCTGCGGACGTATTCGAAGATGAGCGAGGTCTCCATGTGGGCCACCTCGGGCCGGGTGGTGAAGGCGTCCATGCCCAGGTCCCTCAGGTGGTCCGCGTCCCGCACCGCCACGTGCAGCAGGAAGTCGTTCGCCCCGGCCACGTGATAGACGGCCAGCACCTGGGGCAGCGAGAGCGCGTGGCGGCGGAACTCCTCCACCAGCTCCCGGGAGTGCTGCCGGAGCCGCACGGCGATCATCGCCTGGAGGCCAATCCCCACCGCTCGTGCGTCCACCTCGGCGTGGAACGACTTGAGCACGCCCGTCTCCCGGAGCCGGGCCACCCGCGCCAGGCAGCTCGACTGCGCGAGCCCCACCTCGGCGGCCAGCTCCTTGTTCGAGAGCCGAGCATTCTTCTGCAAGGCCTCCAGGATGGCGAAGTCGATTCGGTCCAGCCCCGCATCCGCCGGAGTCTTCCGCAGCCTATTCGATGTCTCTTCCACGCGCGGAAGCGTATTCCTGTTTCCACCCTGTTCGCGGGAGGAAATTCGGATGAAGCAGCTCGGCTTCGAAACGCGTGCGGTCCACTCCGGCCGTGAGGATCTGACTTCCCTCGGCGTCCATGCGCCGCCGATCGATCTCTCCACGACCTATCCCGTGGGCAGTCTCGGAGGCATCGGCGAGTGCTTCGACGCCCTCGCCCAGGGCGGTCCCCTGCGTGACAACCCCATCTACGCCCGGCTGCACAACCCCACCGTGGTGCGCTTCGAAAAGGCTCTCGCCGCGCTGGAGGGGGCCGAGGAGGCGGTGGCCTTCGGCTCGGGCATGGCCGCGTTGACGGCGGTGCTGCTCGCGGCGCGCCAGGGCGGCAAGCACGTGGTGGCCTGCCGTCCCGTCTACGGCGGCACGGACCACCTGCTGGACAGCGGCCTCCTGGGGCTGGAGGTCACCTGGACGCATCCCCACCATATCGCCCAGGCCCTGCGTCCGGACACGGCGCTCGTCGTCCTCGAGACCCCGGCCAACCCCACGTTGGCGCTCATCGACATCGCGCGGGTGGTGGCCCAGGCCGGCAATGTCCCGGTGCTGGTGGACTCCACCTTCGCCACGCCCGTCCTCCAGAACCCGCTTGCGCACGGCGCCGCCATGGTGCTGCACAGCGCGACCAAGTTCCTCGGCGGGCACGGTGACGTCATGGGCGGAGTGGTGGCCACGAACGCGGCCTGGGCGGCGCGGCTGCGCCAGGTGCGCATCGCCACGGGCGGGGTGCTCCACCCCGAGGCGGGCTACATGCTGCACCGCGGCCTCGCGACGCTCCCCATCCGCGTCCGGGAGGCGCAGCGGGGGGCCCAGTTCCTCGCGGAACGTCTGGCCTCGCATCCCGCCGTGTCCCGCACCTGGTACCCGGGACTCGCCGGGGGCGACCCCGAGGGGCTCATCGGCCGGCAGATGCGGGGGCCGGGGTGTCTGATCTCCTTCGAACTGGCCGGTGGCGGGCGCGCGGCGGCCCGGGTCATGGAGCGGCTGGAGCTGCTCACCCCGGCGGTGAGTCTCGGCTCGGTGGACACGCTCATCCAGCACCCCGCGAGCCTCACGCACCGCGTGGTGGACGCGCGGGCCCGTGAGTCCAGCGGCATCTCCGAGGGGATGCTCCGCGTCAGCGTGGGCCTGGAGAACCCCGAGGACCTCTGGGCCGACCTCCAGCGCGCCCTCGACGCCTCGCGGTCGCTCGAGCGCCTGGTAGGGTAGGGAGCGGGAAAAGAAAAAAGGCCCAGCCTCACGAAGAGGCTGAGCCGTGTTGATGCAGGTTCAGACGCGCGGGCGCGTCAGACCGGGCGAACGTTCTGCGCCTGCAGGCCCTTGGGGCCACGGGCGACATCGAACTCAACCCGCTGGCCTTCCTGCAGGCTGCGGAAGCCCTCGGTCTGGATCGCAGTGTGGTGGCAGAAGAGGTCCTCGCCCCCGCCGTCCTGCGTGATGAAACCGAAGCCCTTCGCGTCGTTGAACCACTTCACGGTACCGATTGCCATTTACTCTACTCGTCTTCTTTCTTGTCCGGCTTCATGAGTTCAGCCGGATGCCGATCCCAACGGGAGTGCGGCCATTGCCGTGTGACACATTTCCTGGCGGATGCCTAGGGGGGGCCCTCAGAAAAAGGGACCCCGTGTCCGCGGGTTGAGGATCCAACCCGTGGAACCGACCCCCCATTCCTGGGTGGGAAAAGGTGCTGCCCGAGTGGAGAAGCCGTTTTTTGGGTGACCTTTCCAGGCCATGGGCGGAGTTGAACCGCGTCGCTTTTCAGGCGATTACCAGTGCGTGTTCGGCATCCCCTGCCGGGCAGCTGAAATCAGGGACGAAAGGGCCCGGATATTCCTGACGACGGGCCCGCACGCCCCTATGCCCGGGGTGTCGGCATCCGGTCCACGTTGGCCCGCTGGGGGAGGGGGACGAACAGGCTCTTCACCGCGTAGGCGAGCATCGATATCGCCATCCCCGGCTTCAGCATCGCCTCCATGCCCTCGCGCATGTGCAGCACCCGCAGGAACCGGTGGTAGACCTCCGTGTCCACCGAGGTCTGTTCGAGCAGCCGGCCGAAGAACCATTGCAGCGCCCCGAGGCCGGGCGACCGCTCCCCCGTGGTCTGCGGGTAGTGCTTGTCCATGGTGGAGGTCATGAACCAGGGGGTGAAGACGAGCCCCGGCACCTTCTGGCGGAACTGTTCCGCCAGCCCGCGCAGCTCTCCCGGCGTGCGCCGCTCCTGCTCCGTGAGGCACTCCCCCAGCAGCTTCGCCTCCAGGGTGGCGATCGTCATCCCCTGGCCGAAGATCGGGTTGTAGGCGCACACCGCGTCGCCCGTGACGACGAACCGCTCGGGGAAGCGCGGCAGCCGCTCGTAGTGCAGCCACCGGCTCGTCGGAACCTTGTGCGTGACGGGCGCCGTCAGCGGCTCGGCCTCCTGGAGGTAGTCGTAGAGGCCCGGCCTTGGCAGAGAGCGGGCGAACTCCAGGAACCCCGCGTCATCCGTGGGCGGGTGGTCTCCGAAGTACCCGTTCACGCTGACGATCCATCGATCGTTCTCCACGGTCGAGATGAGGCCCGCCCGCCATCCTTCCGGCGAGCGCGGGTACTGCACCAGCAGCTTCCACTCGTCCCGGAAGCCCTTCGGCCGCTTGTAGAGCCGGCTCGCGTAGGCCAGATCGATGCCGACCTTCTCCTCCTCCGGCCTGCCGTAGCCCAGATCCTCCAGCCACCTCGGGGCCCGCGTGCCCCGGCCGCTCGCGTCCACCACCAGGTCCGCTTCCAGCGTCTCCTCGCCGCCCGGCCCCTTCACCTTCACGCCGGTGACGCATTCCCTCGCGGTATCCGTGAGCAGCTCCTCGACGGTGACGCCCTCCCGGAGCTCCACGTTCGGCAGGGCCTTCACCCGCTGGAAGACGTTCCACTCCAGGAGGGGCCGGGTGCACAGCACCATCTCGATGCCGCTGTCGGCTCGTGCCTTCCACACCCCGAAGTGCTGCCAGACGGCATCGCTGCACGGGTCGACGACCTTGATGCCCTCCTCCCGCTGCATCTCCCGGATGAGGCCGGGGAAGAGTCCGTCCAGTACGCGCTTGCCAGCCTCCAGCAGTACGTGGAGGTGCCGACCCTGCGGAACGCCCTTGCGCGGCTCCGGACCTTCGGGCCGCTCGTCCCGGTCGAGCACCGTCACCTTCTCGAAGTGATCCGCCAGCACCCGGGCGTTCACCAGACCCGCCATGCTGCCGCCGATGACCACGGCATGCCTGTACCTGCGTGCACTGCTGCTCATGATGAACTCCCCCGCGTCGGAGTGTGGACGCGTCCCTAGGACCGCACGCTCCCGGTGGGGAAGGCAAGGCGGCGAGGGGAGCACATCGGCTCCTGTCCTGGCCTCTACCCGGGGTAGAGCAGTGGGGTGACGTCCCGGTACGTCCCCTGGCACGAGGGCACATCGCTCGCCAGGTAGTGGGCCACCCGTCCAGGCGCCAGCGCGACGATGGCCGACGAGCGCGTCCCATACCCCGGCGTGTGGATGCACAGTGCCTGGTACTGGCGGATGCGCTCGTGGATCTCCGGAATGGCCTCCTCCTCGGGGAGGACCGCCGGCGCCCGCTCTGGCAGTACGTGGTCCGCCAGCATCGCCTGGAGTGCCCGGACGGACTCCGGCCAGGGTTTCCCCGCCGCCGCCTCCGCGAGCTTCCGGGCCCGCGCCACCTTCGGCAGGGCAGGGGTGTCGAGCACGTCGTTGGGCAGCACGTGGACACCCGGCGGCACGTCCTGGGAGGTCATCCGCTCCGCGTCCGGGCGGGCATAGGCCACCCGGAGCACCTCGGTGTTCCCGTAGAGGAGGTTGAAGGGGTTGTACTCGCCAGGGTGCAGTCCCTCGAGGTAGCGCTCGACCCCCTCCACGCTGCCGGACTGCAACGCGCGCAGGACCACCTCGCCCCGGGAGCGGGGGGCCCTCGTCAGGTTCGCGGAACCCCGCTGGTTCGTCAGTCCCACGAAGAGTCCGCCGTCCGTCACTCCCATCCACGTTCCCTGGCGTTCCAGGTCACGCCCTCCGACGACCCGGGGGGAGGTGGCCAGCACCTGGGGACCGACGGCTGGCCGGGCGAGGCTCTCGTCGCGATTGGCGGCCAGGACGAGCGGCCACTCGGGGTGGACGTGGCGGAGGATGACGAGGGTGCACATCGTGTGGGGTCGATAACAGCTCCGAGGCCCCCCTGCACCTGTCGCCTTCCCCCGTTTCTTCTCGATGACCGGAGCCCTCCGAGCGGCTAATGTCCGCCGCCCTTCAGGAGAACCCATGGCGGAGAGAATCCTCGTCACCAGCGCGCTGCCGTATGCCAACGGCCCCATCCACATCGGCCATGCCGTCGAGTACGTGCAGACCGACATCTACGTGCGGTTCCTGCGCTCCTGCGGCAAGGACGTCGTCTACTTCTGCGCCGACGACACCCACGGCACTCCCATCGAGATCAACGCCGCCAAGCAGGGGCTCAAGCCCGAGGAGTTCGTCGCCCGCTGGTACGACTCGCACCAGTCGGACTTCCGCGACCTCGGCATCAGCGTCGACTACTTCCACTCGACCAACTCGCCCGAGAACAAGCACTACGCCGAGTACATCTACGGCAAGCTGAAGGATCACGGGGACATCGAGAAGCGCGACATCGAGCAGGCCTACTGCGAGCAGGACAAGCGCTTCCTCCCGGACCGCTTCATCAAGGGCACCTGTCCCAACTGCAAGGCGGCGGACCAGTACGGTGACGCCTGCGAGAAGTGCGGCAAGGCCTACAGCCCCACGGATCTGATCGAGCCCCGGTGCGCCCTGTGCAACACGCCGCCGGTGCGCCGCAAGTCCTCGCACCTCTTCTTCAAGCTGTCCCGCCACGCGGACTTCCTGCAGGAGACGCTGCGCAAGCCCGGGTTCCTCCACCCCGGTCTCGCCACCCAGCTCCAGGGCTTCTTCGAATCCGGTCTGGCCGACTGGGACATCAGCCGCGACGGGCCCTACTTCGGCTTCGCCATCCCGGGTGAGACGGACAAGTACTTCTACGTCTGGCTGGACGCGCCCATCGGGTACATCGCCACCACGGAGAAGTGGGCGAAGACGACGGGCAAGGCGAAGAGCGCCCTGGACTTCTGGGCCGAGGACAGCGACGCGCGCATCATCCACTTCATCGGCAAGGACATCGTCTACTTCCACGCGCTCTTCTGGCCCGCCGTGCTCAAGCAGGCCGGCCTCAAGCGGCCCGAGAGCGTGAAGGTGCACGGCCACCTCATGCTGAACGGCGAGAAGATGTCCAAGAGCCGCGGCACGCTCATCCCCGTGCGCTCCTACCTGAATCACCTGGACCCGAGCTACCTGCGCTACTTCTACGCGGCCACGCTCGGCCCCGGGGTCGAGGACCTCGACCTGAGCCTCAAGGACTTCCGCCTCCGGGTGAACGGCGAGCTGGTGAACAACATCGGCAACCTGGCCAACCGCAGCCTGTCCATGCTCGCGGGCGCGGCGCTGGAGAAGCGGCTCGCTCCCGCCTCGAAAGAGGGTCCCGGCAAGGCGCTCGTAGAGGCCGCGCTCGCCCGTGTCCCCGAGGTCCGCGAGGCCTTCGAGAAGCTCGAGTTCCGCAACGCCATCCGCATCATCACGGAGATCTCCCAGTCCGCGAACGGCTTCCTCCAGAACGCGGCGCCCTGGGCCAAGGTGAAGACCGATGCCGAGGCCGCTCGCGCCGACCTGAGCGACGCCGCCGAGGTGGCCTACCTGCTGGGCGCGCTGCTCACGCCGGTGATCCCCCGGGTGACGGAGAAGCTCTTCGCGCAGCTCAACGCGCCGCCGCTCACCTTCGAGGCGCTCGCCACCGCGCGCTACCCGCTGCTCGACCGCAGCCGGCCCGTGGGCAACCCCGAGCCGCTCCTGCCCCGTCTGGAGGAGGAGCGCGTCAACGCCATCGTCGAACAGCCGCCCGCGGCCGCCGAGCCGGCCAAGGAGGCCAAGAAGGAAGGCAAGGGCGCCAAGGCCGAGAAGAAGGCCGCCGAGCCCAAGCCCGCCGAGGGGGCTGCTCCCGCCCAGGCGAAGCCCGCCGAGGGCGAGCCGGGGGAGATCGACATCACCGACTTCACCAAGGTGGCCCTGCGGGTGGGCCAGGTGCTCGCCGCCGAGCGCGTACCCAAGGCGGACAAGCTGCTCAAGCTGTCCGTGGACGTCGGGGAGGCGCAGCCGCGCACCATCTGCGCCGGCATCGCCGAGTACTACGCGCCCGAGCAGATGGTGGGCCGCAAGGTGGTGGTGGTGGCCAACCTCAAGCCGCGCATGCTGCGGGGAATCGAATCGCGCGGGATGATCCTGGCCGCCAAGGCCGAGGGCAAGGGACTGTCGCTGGTGGATCCGGGGGACCTGCCTCCCGGCTCGGGGGTGGCGTGAGCGTGATGGACTGGCGCGCTGAACGGGACCGGGCGCTCGTCACCCTGGAGAGAGGGAGGCACCCGGGGGTCCGCGCCGAGGCGGCGGAGCTGCTCTTCCACCTCGCCGCCGAGGACGCTTCTCGCGCGTCCGAGTTCTCCCCGGTGCTCGCGCAGCTGCTCGCCGACAAGCAGGTGGCCGTGCGCCGCACCGCCGTGGGGTTGGCCACCGTGGTGCTCTCCGCCGAGGAGCTTCCCCGTTTCCTCGCCACGCGGCTCGCCGATGAGGAGAGCCTCGTGCGCCTGGAGGCCGCGGGCCGGCTGGCGGATATCGCCCGGCCCGAGCTCCGCGGAACGCTGGCCCAGGCGCTCGAGGATCCCGTCTTCGAGGTCCGCTTCGAGGCCGCTCGCGGCATGGCCGCCATCAAGCACTCCGCGGGTCTGGATGTGCTCATCCAGGCGCTAGACGAGGATCTGCTCCGCTTCCGCGCGCTCGGGGCGCTCGCCGAGCTGGGGGACGCGCGCGCGCTGCCCGCCGTCCAGCGCCTGTTCCACCGGTGGATGTTGCCTGGGTTCGATCGGACGCAGGCCGCTGGCGTGCTCGCGAAGCTGGGGGACGCCGAGGGCGCCACCTGGCTCCTGGCGCGAAGCCGGCGGCGGTGGTGGGGCGGGGCCCAGGACCGGGCCCTCGCCGTGGAGCTGTGCGGCGAGGTGAAGGCTCCAGGTGCCCTGGAGCTGCTGCACACCATCGTCGCCAACCCGAAGGATGACTGCCGGGGAGCCGCCGCGCGCGGGCTGGGTCGGTTGGGCGACCCGAAGGCCCTGCCGTGGCTGCTCGCCCTGCTCGACGAGGCCGGCGTCCACGAGGACTACCGGCTCGATGCCGCCGAGGGCCTCTGGGTGCTCGGCGTCCCCGAGGGCCGCGACCGTGTCCGGGCGGTGCTGCCCTCGTTCTCCGAAGAGGCCCGCGCCGAGCTCTCCGAGCTCATCGAGGAGATGCCATGAGGCTCGTTGATTCCCACTGCCACTTCGACCGTGCCGACTCCGCGCATGTGACGGCCGCGCTGGAGCGCGCCCGTGCCGCCGGCCTGGTGCATGCCGTCATCGTCGGCCAGTTCCAGGGCCCGGGTGACTGGGGCATCGCCCTGGACGTCGCCGCCGCGCACCCGGACTTCCTCACGCCCACGCTCGGCATCCATCCGCACGAGGCGGCCCGGGCCACCGAGGCGGATTTCGAGCACCTGGAGCGCACCTGTGCCCGTCCGGAGATCCACGCCGTGGGCGAGGCGGGGCTCGACTACTACTACGACCACTCGCCCCGGGAGATTCAGGCCCGGGTGTTCCGGCGGCAGTGCGCGCTGGCGAAGCGCCTCGACAAGCCGCTCGTGGTGCACGTGCGCGAGTCGACGCGGGGACAGGATGCGCACCTCGATTGCGAGGCCATCCTGAAGGAGGAGGGCGTCCGCCGGGGTGTCATCCACTGCTTCACCGGAGACACGGACGCGGCCCGGCGCTACCTGGACCTGGGCTTCCTGCTGTCCCTCTCCGGGGTCGTCACCTACAAGAAGACCGAGGCGCTCCAGGACGCCGTGCGCTTCGCGCCGTTGGACAGGCTGATGGTGGAGACGGACAGCCCGTACCTGGCGCCGGTGCCCTACCGGGGCAAGAAGAACGAGCCCTCGTACGTCGTGGAGACGGCGAAGAAGATCGCCGAGCTCAAGGGCGTGTCCCTCGACCAGGCGGCCGAGGTGACGACGGCCAACGCGGCGGCGCTGTTCGGCTTCTCCGTCTGAGACGGCGTCAGGCGGAGCCCTGGTTGACCGAGGGCGTGGCGATGGACGGTCTGCGCATCGCGGCCTGCTGGGCGAGCACCATCAGATCCTTGTCCAGCTGGGGCACGTCCAGCAGCAGCGAGTCCGGGTCGTAGCGGAAGTCGGCCTGCAACAAGCCCAGCAGCGTCTGCAGGGCCTGCTCGCCATTCTGTCCCGCGATGGTGGCGAAGACGACGCGTCCCTGCTCCAGGTGCAGGAAGCCCTCGTGCGCGTGGTACTTGAGGTACAGCCGTCCGGACTTCTTCCCCGTGCCGAGCAGCTTCAGCAGCTCCGGCGCCGGCATTTCGTCCAGGCTGCCGCGCACCATGCGCGCCGGACCGTTGTGCTGGATGCGGTCGTCGTAGAGCGTGCGGACCGTCTTCGCCGCCGCCTCGGGCTCCGCGGGAGGCACCACCGCCGTGGCTCCACCCATCATCAACCGCTCGCGCGTGCCGGCGTCCGGGTCTCCGAGCACCACCACCGGCAGGCCCGCGTTCTCGGGCGAGACGCGCACCGCCTGCAGCAGCCCCAGCACCTCCTCCAGCCCGAACTTCAGTCCCACCACCAGCACGTCGCAGTCCTGGTTCACCAGCGCGTCGTAGGCGCCGTCCAGCGACGACAGCGAGTCCACCACCAGCCCCAGCCGGTGCACGGAGTCCAGCAGGTCCGTCCGAGTGCCCTCCTCGGGCTCCACGATGAGCACCTGACGCCCGTCGTTCGCGATGCGGTGGCGCAGCAGCTCGCCGCTCTGCACCTGCATGACGATGTCCGCCACCACGGGGTCGTACAGCTTGCCCGAGTTCTCCCGCAGGTGGTCCAGCGCCTGCTCCTTGGTCAGCGCCTTGCCGTACGCGTTGGCCGGGTTCTTCGTCAGCTCCAGGAAGCTGTCCACCGCCGCCAGGATGCGCGCACCGAGGGTGATGTCATCGCCCTTCGCCCCCTGTGGGACTCCAGAGCCGTCATAGGCCTCGTAGAGCTGCGCGAGCATGGTGTTCGCCTGCACTGGCAGGTTCACCGTCTCGAAGAGCTTCGAGGGGAGCCGGCAGTAGCGTTTGGCCTCGGCCATCCACTCCGGGTTCACCGCGTTGTTGGCCAGGCAGAAGTGGTGCTCGGCTGGCTTGCCCAGGTCGTGCAGGTAGCCCGCGATGGTCAACGCCATCACGTCCCTGGGCGGCATCCCCAGGCGCCGGCCCACCACTGCCGCTTGCCGCGCGAGCTGCGCCGAGTGTCCCCGGTGGTGCTTGCGATCCCGCTCCAGCATCGTCACCAGGACGTTCAGCGTCTCGATGTAGTCCTTGTCCGACACCAGGCCGCGGGAGCCCAGCGGGGTCTCTCCGCGAGCGGTGTTGTGCCGCACCTGCGTGCCCTGGCGGCCCAGCCGCGCCCGGGCGTCCGTCTCCAGGCGGAGCTGGAGGCTGCTCTTCGGGTTGGTCCCCGAGGTGTTCTCGTAGGCGGTGGCCATGGCGGACACGTCCGCCCGGAGCTGCTGGGAGCTCCCCTCCAACGAGGCGAAGGCCGTGGGATCGCCGTAGTAGTGCTTGCGGATGGCGGCGGCGATGGTGCTGCGCAGGCCCACGTACGCGTAGACCTCGGACATGCCCGTCACCAGGGCGATCTCGTCCATCAGCTTCTTGTTCTGCGGCTCGGCGGCCACCACCGACAGCAGCTTGCGCTCCGGATCGATGGCCAGCGGAAGCACGTTCTGCGCCTCCGCCAGCCGGACCGGCACCTTGTCCAGCACCTCCGTCGGAATCTTCGCCTTCGACAGCTTCTCCGCGGACACGAAGCGCGTCTGGAACTCGGCCGCCAGGAAGCGCAGCAGCGCCGCTTCCTGGAGGAGGCCGATCTCCACCAGACAATCTCCCAGCCGGTGGCCGGTGATCTTCTGGTGCTCCAGCGCCTTCGCGATGGACTCGGTCGTGACCAGCCCCGCTTCGACGAGGCGCTCGCCCAGCTTCTTCGCCATGTCAGCCTTCCGTGTCCGAGCCCTCCTCGGGCCTGGAGGCGGGCTCCGACTTCGTTGCCGTCAACACACTGAAGGGCTTGAACGTCAGCTCCTTGGGAACGTTCACCGGCTCGCGAGGCGGCTTGGGCTCGCGGGCCTCGCGCGGTTCACGCTGCTCGCGGGCCTCACGCGGCTCGCGCGGCGGCCTGGGCTCGCGTGGCGGCCTGTCCGCGCGCTCGGGCCGCTCCGGCCTCTCGGGACGCTGGGCCTGCTGGCCCTCGCCCGCGGGGGTGCCCGTCTTCTCCGGCCGCTCCTTGGGCTTCTTCTCCTTGTCCTTCTTGCGGCGCGTCTCCACCGGCGCCCGGCCGCGCTGCGTGGGCGCGGGGCCCTTCCACAGCTGACGGTCGTAGAGGCGCAGGTTCTCCGTCCACCGCTCGTTGGGATCGCGCTGCATCGCCTCCACCCAGGAGGCGATCCGCGAGTCCAGCGAGTCCAGCGCGTGGACGATGTGCGCCTCGATGGTCATCGGCAGCTTGGGCGAGCCGTACTCCAGGCGTCCATGGTGCGCGAGGACGAGGTGGGTGAGGTGCTGCTCGAGCAGCGGGGGGAAGTTGGGGATGGCGAGCGACTTCTCGCGGATCTTCTGCGCCGTCATGACGAGGTGGCCCACCAGCTTGCCCTCGTCGGTGTAGTCGAAGCCCTTCTCCGGGGAGATCTCCGCGACCTTCATCACGTCGTGGAGCAGGGCGCCGGCGAGCAGCAGGTCGCGGTCCGCCATGGGGTAGTGGTCCGCCACGCGGAGCGTCAACCGCATCACGGACAGCAGGTGGTCGGCCAGTCCGCCGCGGTAGGCGTGGTGGACGCCCTTGGCGGCCGGGGCGTTGGGCAGGCCCGCGGCGATCTGCGGATCGTCCAGGAAGGCGAGCAGCAGGGCCTTCACGTTCGGATCGTTCACGCGCTCGGTGACGATCTCCCGGATCTGCCCGACGGCGCGGGCGCCACCGTGGCCGTCCTTGCCCTCGCGGGGCGCGGGCTGCTCCTCGCGGCCCTCACGGGGCTCGCGGGCGGGAGCGGCGGCCTTGGGCGCGGGCTGCTCCTCGCGAGCGGGAGGCGCGGCCGGGGGCTCGAACTCCTTGGGATCGAGCGGCTCGGGGTCCAGTCTCTCGAGCGACTCGATGACCACCTGCGACTTGCCGTGGAAGCCAATGACATTGCCACGGACGAGCACGTAGTCACCGGTGTTGAACACCGCCTCGAGCGCCTCGACCTTGTCGAAGACGCGGGCGTCGATCTCTCCGCTCTTGTCCACGAGGACCACGGAGAGGAACACCTTGCCGCTGCGCGCGGTGACGCGGTCCTTCTTCGTGACGCGGAAGACGGTATTGACCTGGTCCTTCTCCCGCAGGTCCTTCGCATAGACCTTGCGCACCATCTCCTCGGGTGCGCCGGCGGGGGAGGCGTTGGGGGAATTGTCGGCCTGATTGTCGGTCGTCATCTCGGCCGGCGACACTAGCACCACCCGGGCGGTTAGGATGGGATTCATGTCCTTCCTTCCCGCTCTGCCCCTGCTCGTCCTGCTGGCTGGCGCCGATGAACCGGCCTGGAAACAGGTGACCCGTGATGACGGCATCACCGTACTGGCCCGGACCCCCGAGGGGGGCTCGGTGGCCGAGGTGAAGGCCACCGCCCTGGTGGATGCGCCGCCCCACGACGTGTGGCGGGTCATCCGTGACTACCCGAACTACAAGAAGACGATGCCCTACACCGAGGAGAGCCGCGTGCTGTCCTCGGAGCAGGACGGGAAGGTCATCGTGTTCCAGTGCCTGGTGAACGCGCCGCTGGTGGACAAGCGCGAATTCATCATCCGGATCGTCGACGAGTCGGACTGGAAGGACGGCCAGGGCTTCCTGAAGGCGGCGTGGACGATGGCCACGGAGGGGCTGCCCCCCGAGCGCGAGGGGGTGGTGCGTGTGAAACTCAACAGAGGCTACTGGCTGCTGGAGCCGCGCGAGGAGGGGAAGAAGACCTTCGTCACCTACTACCTCTACACGGACCCGGGAGGCTCGCTGCCCGGGTGGGTGGCCGACCGGGCGAACAAGAAGTCCGTGCCGGACGTGCTCCGGGCCGTGCGCAAGTACGCCACGAAGAAGTAGGGCTCAGCTCACCTCGAGGGCGATGCCCGACAGGTAGTCCGTGCCGGGGAAGCCCACCAGGGTGGGGTGGTCCGGCGGCAGGCCGAGCCGGGCGAAGCGGAAGCCCACGCGCCCCTCGAACTCGCATGCCGCGGCCACCAGTTCGTCGAAGCTGCCGGTGGCCAGGGGCGGGTGGTAGCCGACGAGGAGGAGATAGCCGCCGTGGCGGGTGGCGCGCAGGCCCAGGCGCACCTGCTCGATGAAGGTGTCGGCGGAGGAGGCCTCGGGGGTGTCCAGCAGCACCAGGTCGAAGGTGTCGTGCAGGCCGCGCAGCACGGAGAGCGCGTCGCCGCGTTGCACCTGGAGGCGGCCCAGCAGTCCGTTGGCCTCACCGTTCTCCCGGGCGAGGTCCGCCGTGTCCGCGTCGGCGTCGAAGGCGAGGATGGAGCGGGCACCATGGCGGCCCGCGTGGACGAAGAGGCCGCCCACGTGGCAGCTCGGGTCCAGCACCCGGGCCCCCTGGGACAGGCGGGAGATGAAGCGGCGCAGCTCGCGCTGGTCGTACGGGTAGCCCACGCCCGGGCCATAGGTGAGGTCCACCGTGAAGCGGGCCCCCATCTCCAGCACGCGGCTCCAGCGCGGCGGGTTGCCATACAGGGCATGGGGCCGCTGCACGGGCAGGCCGAGCTGCCGGCGCCGGGCGGTGTCGTTGCGCAGCAGCACGGACTCGGCCCCGCCTACCTCCACGAGGGCGCGGGTGATCTCCTGCAGCCGCGCGTCCATGGCCCGCGTGAGCGTCTGGACGACGAGGTGCGTGTCGTAGCGGTCCACGATGAGGCCGGGGAGGGCGTCACCATCGTCGTTGATGACGCGGCAGAAGCGCGGGTCATCCACCATGCGCGCGCGGCGCTCGAAGGCGTGGCGGACGTGGCGGGGGATGAGACCCTCGGCGGACTCGTCGGGCAGCCCCAGCCGGCGTACCGCGTAGGAGGCCTCGAGGTCCACGTCCGCCAGACCCAGCACGTGCCCGTCCTCGTCCCGGAGCTGCACGGCTTCTCCCACGGAGGGAGTGCCTTCCATCGAGACGATGTCCTCCCGGCGGACCCAGGGCGCTCCGTGCTTCAGCCTCCGCGCCGCCTCGCGGGAAAGGTAGGTGTTGAGCAAGGCCATCCTCCCCTGTGCGTGGGCCGGATCTCCGGCCACGCGCCGTGTGCTTCCTTGGAGGGGAACATGCGGCAGGCGGGGACCGGGTGCGGGGAGGGCGAGGATGCTCGGCTGGAGGGCAGGGGAGCGGGGAGGGAAGACCCTCACCCTAGCCCTCTCCCAGAGGGAGAGGGGACATCCACGGTGAGGAACCAGGTTGGACCCTCTCCCTCTGGGAGAGGGACGGGGTGAGGGTCGTCACCCTGCTCTCCGTGCTGCTGCTCAGGCTCCCGGTGAGCCCGGCCGCTTGAAGGCCTTGGTCGTCACCCGCATGAGCACCACGCCCGTGGCCAGTGCCAGGACGAAGCCCAGGCCCCGCCGGGTCGCGGAGTCGCTCGTGATGAGCATCAGTGCACAGATGCCCAGCACGACCGACACGGCGGCTCCCACCCACTGGCCGCGAGCGGACAGTCCCGTCGAGGGAGGCCGGGCCCGGGCGAGCGTCGGGATGCTCGAGGCCTTGCGCCACGTGGTGTGGCCCTCCTCGAGCACCTCGTCGTCGGGCCCCACCAGACCCTGGGTGTACGCCACCTCGATGTCCCTCATGGTGGAGTACCCCAGCTCTCCGTCAGGCGTGCGTACGCGGTAGCGCATGGCTCCCTCCCGTGGTTTCAGGCCAGCTCGCGCGCAATCTGCTCCGCCACGCGCAGTCCATCAATGGCCGAGGAGACGATACCGCCCGCGTAGCCACAGCCCTCGCCGGCGGGGTAGAGCCCCCGCATCGACACGGACTGCATGTCCTCGCCGCGGGTAATCCGCACCGGCGAGCTGGTGCGGCTCTCGATGCCGATGAGCTTGCCCTCATCACTGATGAAACCACGCATCTTCCGGTCGAACGCCTTCAGCGCCTGCTTCAGTGACTGTGTGAGGCTCGGAGGGAAGAGCTTGTTCAGATCCGTATGCGCCAGGCCCGGCCGGTAGCTCGTCCCACCCGGGTCCTTCTTCACGCGCCCGGCCAGGTAGTCCGGAATCGTCTGCGCGGGGGCGTAGAACTTCCCGCCGCCCAGCTCGTACGCCTTGGCCTCCCAGTGGCGCTGGAACTCCAGGCCCGCCAGGGGCCCTCGGAACCCCTCGCGCTCGAAGTCCTGCACGGACACGGTGACGACGATGCCCGCGTTGGCGTACTTCGCGTTGCGGCGCGAGTTGCTCATGCCGTTGGTGCACTGCAGCCCGTCCTGGGTGGGCGTGGGCACCACGATGCCGCCCGGGCACATGCAGAACGAGTAGATGCCGCGCACCTCCCCATCCACCTCCAGGTTCTCCGCCAGCTTGTAGTCGGCCGGGGGCAGCTTCGGGTTCTTCGCCGCGCTCCCGTACTGGATGGAGTTGATGAGGCCCTGCGGGTGCTCGGCCCGGAAGCCGAGGGCGAAGGGCTTGGGCTCGATGACCACGCGCCCGTCCGCGGCGAAGCGCTCATAGAGCTCGCGCGCCGAGTTGCCCGGGGCGAGCACGACCCGGTCGCTCTCCAGCGTGCGCCCATCCGTGAGCTTCAGCCCCGCGACCCGGCCGTCCCGGTAGAGCACCTCCTCCACCTTGTGCTCGAAGAGCACCTGGCAGCCCCCGGCGATGAGCTCGTCGCGCAGCGTCGCCACCGCGCCCGGCAGCAGGTCCGAGCCGATGTGCGGCTTGCCCTCGATGAGGATGTGGTCCGGCGCGCCGCACCGGGCGAACGTCTCGATGACCTTGCGCACCATGGGGTGGTTGATGCGCGTGGACAACTTGCCGTCGGTATAAGCGCCGGCCCCACCCTCTCCGAAGTTCATGTTGCTCTCCGGATCCAACGAGCCGTCCCGCATCAGCTTCGCCACATCTTTCCGCCGCGACACGACTTCCTTGCCGCGCTCGAGGAGGATGGTGCGTACGCCGCGTTCCAGCAGGCCCAGGGCGCAGAAGAGGCCGGCGGGTCCGGTGCCGATGATGAGGGGCATCCGCTCCGGCGGCTTCACGCGCTCGGGAGGCTCGGGAGGCGGGGGGGTCTCGCTCACGTCCGGAGGCATGCGCCCGAGCTTGCGCCCCGGAGCCACTTCCACCTCCAGCGTATAGATGTAGCGAGGACTGCCTTTCTTGCGTGCGTCCAGCACCGCGCGCACGACCCGCACGGACGCCAGGTCCGATCGAGTCACGCCCAGCTTCTCGGCCGCACGCTGGCCGAGCAGCTCTTCCGGCTCGTCCAACCACAGCCCGATGTTGTTCACCCGATACGCCATGCGCTGCTCTCTTCTCCTGAAGCAGGGGAAAGGGGGCGCGTATGTGCGCCGTCCGAGCCCCCAAATGCAAGCTGTTGAACACCCCTGGGGCGGGTGGGTGCGAACTTGACGATGCACCCCGCTCATGCGGTCCCCCGGGGATTCTCGCGAGGTGCGAAGGGCCCTTCGCATCTGCGCGAGGTGCCGCCAGGCCCCCAGACTCTCTCAACTCCCCGAGAGTCATGGGGAATTCATCTGGAAGGTGACGGCTGGCACGGGGGTTGAAGAGCCAGCCCCCAGTGATTACGCGGTCCCACCGCTTTCGGAGGACACGTCCTTGAGTACTGACAAGCAGGGCACTCGAATCCTTGCACGCACCTTCTTCAACCAGCTGCGCGCCAGCGGCTACACCCCGATGCAGATCATCGGCATGGCCACCGAGCTGCTGGATTTGGTAACGGAGGACCTCAAGGGAGTCGACAAGGGTGTTGTGCAGCAGACGCAGGAGGCCCGGCCGGACTTCCGGCAGGAAGTCTGAAGCGTTAGACTGGGGCCGTCCCTAGCGGGCGGACGGGTTCCGGGCAGGTCCCGGGGCTCGAGCGCCCCTAGGAGGCAAGCAAAGAAGACCGGCCCCTGGGCCGGTTTTTTCGTTTCAGCCCCCCATGCGCTCACGGCGGCGCTGGCGGGCGGCGGCTCCGGCGACGATGAGCAGGCCGGCGTCCATGGCGGTGAAGACGGAGCTGGCGGTACGTGGCGCGAGCGCTCCGAGCAGGATGGCGCCTCCCACGAAGGCCAGCCTGTCCACCCAGGCGGAGCGCGGCTGTGGCAGCACCAGCACCATCACGCACAGGGCGAGGGGAAGCCCGAGGGCCACCTGGCGGGCGATCTGGGGTCCGCTGTTGATCACCGTCTCCCAGTTGTGCACGAGGATGGCGGCGAAGATGACGACGGTGCCCACGGCGAGCACCAGCACGCCCGCGGCGGCCGCGTCCTTGGTGAGGCGGGCCTTCTCGTCGAAGTGCCGGGTGGCGAGGTCCACCAGGTGCTCGAGCGCGCTGTTGAGGATCTCCGCGAAGAAGATGAGGAGGACGCAGAAGATGAGCGTCACCTTCTCGGCGAGCCCCAGCTCGATGCCGCTGCCCACCAGGCCCACGAGCAGCGCGGAGACGAGGTGGACGCGCATGTTTCGCTGGTGGACGACGGTGTGGATGAGCCCGTTCCACGCATGGCACAAGGAAGCGAGCATCCCGGAGCCACCGCGAGGCGGGTAGGTCGGAGGCTGCTTCTTCTCGGGAGGCGGCTGGGGTGAGAGGGCAGGGGTGCTCATCATGGACAGGTTAGCGGGAGAGCAGGCGGGCACCACGGATTGATTGCCGTGCCCTCGCGCCGAGGCCTAACGTCCGCCCCCTCATGGCCCTTCCTGCTCACGTACGTGCCACCGCCTGCGTGCTGATGTCCCTGCTCTGCCTGCCGAGCACGGCCCTCGCACAGGAGGACGGTTCCTTCTCCCATGCCTGCGGCCTGGAGCCGCCAGATGCCGTCTATGTGCCGCTGCCGGGCCCGAGGCCCCACGAGACACAGTGGCGCTCCTCGGAGCCGCCCCTGGTGCGCCGGGAGGACCCGGCGGGCAGGGTCTCCGCGCTCTCGGGTCTGCCTCAGACGCGGGTGCGCACCGGAGCGCTGTCGGGAAAGACGATCTACCTGAGCCCGGGACACGGCTTCTATCGCAGCGCGCCCCTGGGCCGGTGGGCGACCCAGCGCGGCAACACGAACGACGTCGTCGAGGACCTGGTCTCCCTCGAGACGCTCGACCAGTACCTGATGCCGATGCTGATGGGGGCGGGCGCCACGGTGATTCCCGTGCGCGAGTCGGACCTCAATCCGCACATGGCCATCGTCGACAACGGCCGGGAGGGCTATTCGGAGGAGGGCACCGCGGAGCTCTTCTCCACCGCCACCCCCGGCTGGGGTCCGCCGCCCATGCCCATGGGGAACGCGGTGCGGCCCTTCCAGCTCGGAGACCACCGGGTGATGACGGCCGCGTCCACGGCCACCGCGCGCGCCACCTGGGCGCCCGCGATTCCGGCCGACGGCTACTACCACGTGTACGTCTCGTATGGCGCGGACCCGGACCGTGTGACGGATGCGCACTACGTGGTGAAGCACGCGGGCGGCGAGAGCCATTTCCGGGTGAACCAGCGCCGCCATGGAGGAACGTGGCTGATGTTGGGCCGCTTCTACTTCCGGACGGGCCAGCACCCGGAGACGGCCTCGGTGGTGGCGCTCAACGACTCGGCGGAAGCGGGCAGCATGTCGCTGGACGCGGTGCGCTTCGGTGGCGGTAGCGGCGCCATCGGTGACGCCGCCCTGGGCGCCCTGCCGCGTCCCCGCGCCGAGGAGTGTGCGCGCTACCACACCCAGTTCAGCGGTGCGCCGCCCGAGGTGTTCGCGCCCTCGGGCACCAACGCGCTCTCCAACGAGCGCAATGACGACGTCTCCGCGCGCCCGCGCTTCGCCGCCTGGCTGCACGAGGAGGGGGAGGACGCCATCTACGTCGCCTGGCACACCAACGCCTCCAGCAACGGCACCGTGCGCGGCACCGAGGCCTACGTCTACGGCCCCAATCCCGTGGACGGCACGTACAACTTCACCGGTGTGCCCGGCAGCGAGGTGCTCGCGCAGAGCCTGCTGGACGAGCTGAAGGCGGACCTGCAGCGGGAGGTGGAGCCCTCCTGGCGGGTGCGCAACCTGCGCTCGGCCAACCTGGGCGAGGTGAATCCGAGGCACAACCCGGAGATCCCCTCCGTGCTGATGGAGGTGGCCTACCACGACAACGCGCAGGACGCCGCGCGGCTCAAGGACCCGAACTTCCGGCGGATCGCCGCGCGTTCCTTCCTCCAGGGCATCATCAAGTACTTCGCCGCGCGCGACGGCGTGGCGGTGCAGCTGCCTCCCGAGGCGCCCTCCGCGGTGGTGGCGCGCAACGCGGGGAGCGGCAAGGTGGAGGTGAAGTGGGCGGTGCCTCCGGACCCGGATGCCAACGTGCCCTCGAAGTTCCCGGCCACCGGCTACCGCGTCTACCAGAGCGCGGACGGGCTGGCCTGGGACGAGGGCGCCGAGACGGACTCCACCACCTTCTCGCTCACCCTGACGCCGGGAACCACGCGCTACTTCCGCGTGGCGGCCCTCAACGCTGGAGGCGAGTCCTTCCCCTCGGAGGTGGTGGGCGTGCGCGTGCCGGAGGCGGGCCGGAGCACGGAGGTGCTCGTGGTCAATGCCTTCCTCCGCCTGGACGCGACGCTGGCGCGCGCCGAGAACCTCTCGGCGTACGATCTGGGCTCGCCCCTGCGCGCGCTGCTGGAGTCCATGAACGACGGAACGGCCCTGCTTCGTCACGGAGACGCGGTGTCGCAGCTCGGGGTGGCGTTCGACGGAGCGACCAGTGAGGCGCTCGCCGCGGGCCTCTTCACGCCTGTGGGCTACCGGGTGCTGGACTGGTTCACCGGGCGGGGTGGGGTAGGGGGCGCGGGTCCCAGCGCCGCCGAACAGGCGCTGATGCGGACCTTCGTCGCCGGAGGCGGGCACCTGCTGCTCTCGGGCAGCCATGTGGCCTCCGCGCTCGCCGCGGGCAGCACGGAGGACCAGTCCTTCCTGACCGGGTTCCTCCGCGCCCTGCCTGGTTGCGGTGAGTCGGCGCTCCTGGTGAATGGGCGCTCGGATGGATGGTTCCCGGGCCTCACCGGCTCACTGCTCGATGACGGGCTGCGGGGCTCCTTCCCCGTGGGGGTGCCGGATGTCCTCATCCCCCTGGAGGGGGGCTCCCCCGTGCTGGGCTATGCCGGGACCGACTGGGCCGCGGGCGTGGCCTCCTCAGCGGGGGGACAGGTGCTCTTCCTGGGCATGCCCTTCGAGGGACTCGTCAATCCCTCGCGCCGCGCCTACCTCATGGGGACCTTCCTCGCACGAGCGGGCGTGCTGGCCTCGGCCCCCACGCCGCCCGAGGGGGAGGACCTCCTGCCCCCGGGGGCACCCGCTACGTTGATGGGCTCCGGCGCCCCCTGCTCGCTGGGCCGGATGCCTGATTCCTATGTCAACGCGGAGACCGGCTGTGGCTGCCGGGCAGGCGGGGGAACCGCCCCTGTTGCATGTCTGTTGCTGCTCCTGACTGTTCAGCTGCGGCGCGCGCGTCGTTCTCGCTTCACTGAGCGTTGACTCGCGAGCGCCACATGCCTACGGTCGGCCGCCCTTTCCCACGGCGGGAGGGCGTACGGCCCGTCGTGCGCATTTCAACACCCAAGGAGACTGTGACATGGCCACCAGGATTGCCATCAACGGGTTTGGTCGCATCGGTCGTTGCGTGCTGCGTGCTGCGCTCAGCCGCAAGGAGAACATCGAGATCGTCGCCATCAACGACCTCGACGAGCCGTCCGCGCTGGCGCACCTCTTCAAGTACGACTCGGTGCACCGCATGTGGCCGGGCGATGTGAAGGCCTCGGACAAGGGCATCGTCATCGACGGCAAGGAGATCGCCGTCACCGCCCAGAAGGAGCCGACCGCGCTGCCCTGGAAGTCCATGGGCGTGGACGTGGTGCTCGAGTGCACCGGCCGCTTCACGGACCGCGAGGGTGCCGAGAAGCACATGGCCGCGGGCGCCAAGAAGGTCATCATCTCCGCGCCGGCCAAGGGCCCGGACCTGACGATCGCCTACGGCATCAACCACGACCAGTACGATCCGAAGAAGCACCACATCCTCTCCAACGCCTCGTGCACCACCAACTGCCTGGCGCCGGTGAGCAAGGTGCTGCTGGAGAACTTCGGCATCGAGAAGGGCGTGATGACCACCATCCACAGCTACACCAACGACCAGCGCATCCTGGATCTCACCCACAAGGATCTGCGCCGCGCCCGCGCCGCCGCGCTGTCGATGATTCCCTCCTCCACGGGTGCCGCCAAGGCCATCGGTGAGGTGCTGCCGGCCCTCAAGGGCAAGATGCACGGCATTTCGGTGCGCGTGCCGACCCCGAACGTGTCCCTGGTGGACCTGAGCGTGGTGACCAGCAAGCCCGTCACCGCCGACGCCGTCAACGCCGCGTTCAAGGCTGCCGCCGAGGGCCCGCTCAAGGGCATCCTCCAGTACAACGACGAGCAGACCGTCTCCGTCGACTACAACGGCAACCCGCACTCCTCCATCTTCGACTCCACCAACACCATGATCGTGGGCGACAACCTGCTCAAGGTGATGGCCTGGTACGACAACGAGTGGGGCTTCTCCAACCGCATGGTGGATACGGTGAAGTTCCTCGTGTCCAAGGGCTTCTAGTCGCAGTTCGCGTTCCGAGTGGGAGGACCGAGATGATCCGCTACATCGACGACATGCAGCTGACCGGAAAGCGCGTCTTCATCCGGGTGGACTTCAACGTTCCCCTGGAGGGCAAGCGCATCACCGATGACACCCGTATCCGCGAGGCACTGCCGACCATCCGGCGTGCACTGGAGATGGGCGGAAAGGTGATCCTCGCCTCCCACCTCGGGCGCCCCAAGGGGCCCGAGCCGAAGTTCTCGCTGGAGCCGGTGGCCAACCGGCTCATCGAGCTGCTCGGCCCCAAGCACGAGGTCATCCTCGCCGACGACTGCGTGGGTGACGGCGTGCGCAAGCTGGTGAAGGACCTGAAGGACGGGCAGGTGCTCATGCTCGAGAACCTGCGCTTCCACAAGGAGGAGGAGGGCAACGACGAGACCTTCGCGCGCGAGCTGGCCTCCTTCGCCGACGTCTACATCAACGACGCCTTCGGCACCGCGCACCGCGCCCATGCCTCCACCGCGGGCATGGTGCCCTTCGTCAAGGAGAAGGGCGCCGGCATGCTGATGCGCAAGGAGCTGGAGTACCTGGGCGGCGCGCTGAAGAACCCGGCCAAGCCCTTCGTGGCCATCCTGGGCGGCGCCAAGGTGAGCGACAAGATCAAGGTCATCGAGAGCCTGCTGCCCAAGGTGGACGCGCTGCTCATCGGTGGCGCCATGGCCTACACCTTCCTCAAGGCGCAGGGCATCGAAGTGGGCAAGAGCCGCGTGGAGGAGGACAAGCTGTCGCTGGCCACGCGCATGCTGGAGGCGGCGCAGCGGCTGAAGACCTCGCTGGTGCTGCCCGTCGACCACGTGTGCAGCACCGAGCCGACGGACAAGGGCGAGGCGCGCGAGGTGGCGGACCGGGCCATTCCCGCCGACCTGATGGGCCTGGACATCGGCCCCAAGACGCGGGCCATGTACTCCGAGCACATCCGCAGCGCGAAGACGGTGGTGTGGAACGGCCCCATGGGCATGTTCGAGGTGGAGAAGTACGCCGCGGGCACGCGCTCGGTGGCCGAGTCCATGGCCATCAACAAGGACGCGATCACCATCGTGGGCGGCGGAGACAGCGCCGCGGCCGTCAACGAGATGGGGCTGGCCAGCAAGCTGAGCCACGTGTCCACGGGCGGCGGCGCCTCGCTGGAGTTCCTCGAGGGCCGTGAGCTGCCGGGCGTGAAGGCGCTCGAGACGAAGTAGTCCACGCATCCAACACCCAGGGAGGGAGTCCTCATGGCGGCACAGGCGCGACGCAAGCTCATCGCCGGTAACTGGAAGATGAACAAGACCATCCCCGAGGGGCTCGCGCTGGTGCGCGAGCTGAAGGGGCTGGTGGCCTCGATTCCGGGAGACCGGGTGGAGCTCGTCGTGGCGCCTCCCTTCGTCTCGCTGCACGCGGTGGCGAAGGAGCTGGAGGGCTCCCCCCTGAAGCTGGCGGCCCAGAACTGCCACTGGGAGGCCAGCGGCGCGTACACCGGCGAGGTGTCCGCGGCGATGCTGAAGGACGTGGGGTGCGCCTACGTCATCCTCGGCCACTCGGAGCGCCGGCAGTACTTCGGCGAGACGGACGAGACGGTGAACAAGCGCACCAAGGCGGTGCTGGGGGCGGGGATGAAGCCCATCATCTGCGTGGGCGAGACGCTGGCCGAGCGCGAGGCCAACCGCACCCTGGAGGTGGTGGAGCGGCAGGTGGCGGGGGCGCTGAAGGGCTTTTCGGCGGCCGAGGTGGCGGGCTTCGTGCTGGCGTACGAGCCGGTGTGGGCCATTGGCACGGGCCGGACGGCCACGAGCGCCCAGGCGCAGGAGGTGCACCGGGCCATCCGCGAGCAGCTGGGCCGGCTGTACGACCGGGACACGGCGGAGCAGGTGCGCATCCAGTACGGCGGGAGCGTGAAGCCGGACAACGCGGCGGAACTGCTGGGGCAGGCGGACGTGGACGGGGCGCTGGTGGGCGGGGCGAGTCTGAAGGCGGGGGACTTCCTGGCGATCGCCCGGGGCGGGGTCTGATCGCAGGAAGATTGTCACCGCGAGGGCCGTTCGGTTAGGCTGCGCGGCCTTTCATCCAGGACCGGAAAGAAGAGTTTAAAGCATGTTGACCTTCGTGACGATCGTGCACGTCCTCCTGTGCGTGTTCATGATCTTCGTC
This sequence comes from Archangium lipolyticum, assembly GCF_024623785.1. Taxonomy (NCBI): domain Bacteria; kingdom Pseudomonadati; phylum Myxococcota; class Myxococcia; order Myxococcales; family Archangiaceae; genus Archangium; species Archangium lipolyticum. The sequence continues at coordinate 843 of NZ_JANKBZ010000058.1, read as the reverse complement.
ATCCTGTTGCAGCCCGGGAAGGACGCGGGCATGGGCTCTGCCCTGGGTGGCGGTGCGGCGACGAGTGCATTCGGTGGGCGCGGTGCGACGACCTTCCTGAGCAAGGTGACGGGCATCTGCGCGGCGTTGTTCTTCCTGACGTCGCTGGGCCTGTCCTTCGTGGGCATGCGCACCTCGGTGGCGGCGGGCGCGGTGGCGAAGCCGGCGGCGCAGCAGGCTCCGGCGGTGCCGCAGCAGGGCACGGCGCAGCCTGGCAGCGGGGCTCCTCCGGCGGGCCAGATTCCTCCGGCCAATCCGCAGGAGGCGGCGCCTTCCTCGGGTGCGGCTCCCGCGCAGCAGAATGCCCCGGGCACGCCGAGCACGGTGGAGACGCCGCGGCCGGCCGAGACCCCGGCTCCCGCGCCCGCTCAGTAGGTGGGCGTGCGGCCACCCGGCGGAAGAGACCGGGTGGCGATGCGGTTAAAAATCAATGTTGCACAAGGCGCGGTTCGTGGTACTAGAGGCCGCGTCGAAGTTGCCGACGCGGCACGGCGGTAGGGGCCGCGGAGGAAAAGCCCAGGTGGTGGAACTGGTAGACACACCATCTTGAGGGGGTGGCGCCGAAAGGTGTGCGGGTTCGAATCCCGCCCTGGGCACTCCGAAAGAAGCCTCCGAGTCCAAGTGACTCGGGGGCTTTTTTCGTTTCTGGGCTACGCCTCCTGCCTATGTGCCGCCAATGTGCGTGCGCCGTGAAGGTGCACTTGACCAGCGGGTGGAAGTCCCGCCCGAGGAGGAAGTCGACCCCCTCGGTAGCTATCTGGCGGGGACGAGGGGTGACCCTCGGACTCGAAGCCCAGAGACAGA
>NZ_JANKBZ010000057.1 GCF_024623785.1 Archangium lipolyticum | reverse complement strand
TGCGCATGCTCCCTCTCCCTCTGGGAGAGGGCGGGGGGTGAGGGTCGTCACCCGCGTGTTCCTCGCCCCGGCTTGCATCACGGCACGCAACCGCCCCTTCGCCGTCCTCTGTGAACTCCCATGGGGTCATGCGCTCCAGGGGGAAGACCCTCACCCTAGCCCTCTCCCAGAGGGAGAGGGGACATCCACGGGCCCTCGGACCATGTCCAAAGACGTTGTGGACACTCCACTAGTAGGCGACGGCAACGCCCTTGCGGAGGTACTCCCCGGCGTCCAGTTGTCCGACGATGAATGACGCCAGGTCCGCCCGGGAAATCTTGTTCCCGCCCTTGATGCAGTAGGTCGGCTCCTGCCGGTACCTGCCAGTCGCGGGGGTGTCCACCAGCCTGGGCGGCCGGACGATGGTCCAGGCGGCCAGCTTGCTCTGTTTGACCGCCTCCTCCATGCGCGCCATGTCCGCGAAGACGTCCTTGAGGAAGAACGGCTTGACGATGTAGTTGAGGATGAAGGGTGCGCCAGGATCCTTGCCTGGATAGGCACCGCCCGCCGAGATACACAGCAGGCGCTCCACCTTCTGCTTCTCCATCGCATCGATGATGTTGCGGATGCTGGTGGAGTAGAGGGTCACGTGCTTCGTATTCGAGCCGGAGCCGATGGTGGAGATCACCGCATCCTGCCCGGCGACGGTCTTCTCCACGGCGGAGGGATCGGTCACGTCACCTTGAACGATCTTGAGCCGCTCATGAGTCGTGGTCAGCTTGGAGGGAGTCCGGACCAGGGCCGTGACCGTGTGGCCTCGAGCCAGCGCCTGCTCCAGGACGAGGTGTCCGGTGGCGCCCGTGGCGCCAAAGAGCGCGATATTCATACAGATGCCTTCCTTCCACAGATGGACATATGTTCATTCACTGTCATGGCAACAACCGGGACCGCGAGGCTGGGTCTCCATGCGGTCCCGGTCATGCCTGCCCTCCCTCCAGGGCAGGCTTCAGAACGCCGCGAGCACTTCGTAGAACGCGGCCCCTGTCGTGTACTGGCGCAAGGACTCCAGCATGTTCCCGCGGTGGACGGGCCCCTGCTCCCAGGCACGAAAGGACTCCAGGCTCTCCCACTCGCTCAACACGACGAAATCCGTCGGCTTGGAGCAGGAGTGCAACAACTCGTTCCGGAGGAGCCCGGGTGTCCCATCCAGGACACCACTGACCTGCCTGTAGAGCTCCTCGATGGTGGAGCGCTTCCCCTCCGGAGCCTGGACGAAGAGCATCACCCGAGCCCGTGCCGTCATCGGTCGCGCGCTCCTGGAATGTGGTGCAGGACCGTCATCGTTTCCATGGTGCCCCTGGCGCGTACCTTCCGGAGCTTCTCGAGGTGCGCGGCGTGCTCCCAGCTCTGCTCGAACCGGCGGAAGGTCTCCTCGTCGGGCCAGTCGCTGATGATGAGATACTTCCCCGGGGATTCGCGGCTGGCGGACAGCCACTGGGAGATATTGTCGGGATGATCCGCCACGGTCTGGCCCACTTCCAACCAGACCCGCTCGAACTCCTGCTCGGTACCGGGCTGGACATCCATCGTGAGCTCCACACGGAAAATCTTGTCGTACATCAGATGCCTCCATTGACTTCGAGAGTGACTCCAGAAACGAACCGGGAGAGATCGCTGGCCAGGTAGAGCACCGCACCGGCGATGTCGTCCGCCTGGCCGAGCCGGCCCACCGCGGACATGGCCTCGTACTTCTTGCGCTGCTCGGGCGTCAGCCTGGACACCATGTCTGTCTCGATGATGCCCGGTGCCAGGGTGTTGACGCGGATGCCTCGCGGCCCCAACTCCTTGCACAACGAGCGGGTCAGGCCGATGAGACCCGCCTTCGAGGCCGTGTAATGTGCACCGGCCGCCATCCCGCGCGTGGCGACACTCGACCCGACGTTGATCACCGAGGCCCCGTCCGACAGGAGGGGCAGTGCTTCACGGATGACCAGGAAGACGGACGTGAGGTTGGTGTCCAGCATCCGATGCCACTCCGTCTGGGTGAGATCGGACAGGGGGACGTGGCTGATCGCTCCGGCATTGTTCACCACGATGTCCAGCCTTCCGAGGCGCTCGCGGCACTTCTCGAGCAGCCGGACCACCTCCTCCTCCCGGCTCACGTCCGCCTGGACGAGCTCCACGTTCCCGAGCACCCTGGCCTCCCGGGCCAGCGACTCCACCGCCTCGCTCTCCCGCCGGTAGCAGGTCACCACGTTGACTCCCTGCCGTGCGAGCGCGAGCGTGATGGCGCGCCCGATGCCTCGGGAACCGCCGGTGACCAGTGCACTCCTACCCTTCAAATCGAGCTGCATTGCGTTCTCCATGTCATGCCTGCTGAGCCGCCACGGCGGGCGCCTGCCCCACCTGGGCCGCGGCTGCCTCTTCCACCAGACGCTTGATGCGACCCATCTGGATGACCGAGTTCCGGTTGATGTGCTGGGTCATCGCCTCGTCACTCACGGGCGCATCCGGTCTCATCTTGAACTGCTGCACCCAGCGCATCTCGATGCCGTCCTCGACCTCGCTGTAGGACCACTGGATGCGCATGTATTCGAATGGGCCGGGCTCGACACGATGCGCGCGCACCGTTCGGGTCTCTGGCTCCAGGGTGCGCTCGGACACCCAGCTCCAGATCTTCCCGTTCTGGTCGGGGTGCATGGTCAGCCGGAAGCGCACCGTCTGGCCGTCCCGATTCAGGATCTCGACGGAGGCGTACTCGCTGAACAGGTCGGGCCAGGACTCGAGATCATTGGTCATCCGCCAGACCAGGTTCATGGGGGCGCGGATGGTGATCGAATTGTCGGTATACCCAATCATGTTCAAACTCCCTGCTGCGCGGCGCCATGGGCGGCGGCGTTCTGGTTGACGTAGGCGATGGCCTCGCGCGGCGTCATCTTCTGGAACATCAGCTCCGGGATGTGGACGCCGAAGTCCTGGCTGAGCCGGGCCTCCACCTGCAGGATGGCGAGGGAGTCGCAGCCGAGATCGGGGAAGGTGCTGTCCACCCCGTCCTCCCTCACGACATTGGACTCGCCCATGCACTCGTAGATGATCTGGTTCAGCTGCTCGATGGTCAGATTCCTCATCGTCTTTCCCTGTATGTGTATTGCAGGTTGTTCTTGGTCATGCATTGCCAGGAGGTCACTCGGCGCGCCGCACCACGACGGCCGAGTTGAAGCCTCCGAAGCCTCGGGCGAGCACCAGCGCGTTTCGCACCAGCTTCTTCCTCGGCTCGTCGCGAACCAGGTCGATGTCACAGCCCGGTGCGAGCTCTCTGGTTCCCACGGTGGGTGGAATGACCGAGTCGGCGATTGTGAGCAGTGCCGCGACGACATCCAGGGCCGCTCCTCCGGCGTACAGGCGGCCAGTCATCGTCTTCGGCGCGGTGACCGGCACACCGCGAGGCCCGAACATGCGGATGAGGGCGTCGGCCTCGATGCGGTCGAGCTCGGGAACGCCGGCCGCATCCGCGAACACGACGTCGATGTCGGCTGGGGTGATACCCGCGTCGGAGAGCGCCTGCTCGGCGGCGCGGTACAGCCCCGGCTCACGGCCGGAGCCCGGCCGCGGATCGAAGGTGGCGGCATATCCGGCGATCTCCCCGTAGACCCGTTCGACACCGCGCGCCCGGGCGGCCGCCCCATCCTCCAGGATGAACATGGCGCCCCCTTCACCAGCCACGTAGCCGGAAGCCTCCGCGTCGAAGGGGACGTAGGCCCGGGAGGGATCTCCCCGCCGGCTGAGCAGGCCATTGGTGAGCTGGCAGGTCAGCGCATAGGGACTCAAGGGTGCCTCCGTGCCCCCCGTGAGGACCATGCGCGAGCCATTGCGCAGCACCCGGCGGGCATGGCCTACCGCGTCCAGCCCTCCGGCCTGCTCGGACACCACCGAGGAGCAGGTTCCCTTCATCCCGTGCTTGATCGACAGCTGTCCCGTGCTCGCCGCGTAGAACCAGCCGATGGACTGGTACACGCTCACGAATTGTGGGCCCTTGCTCCACAACCGCTCGATCTCCCGCTGGCCGAACTCATTGCCACCCGAGGAGCTGGCGCTGACGACGGACATCTCGTACGCCGGCAGCTTCCGGGGGTCGAGCCGGGCGTCCTCCAGGGCCATGGAGGTGGCGGCCAAGCCGAACTGCGTCCAGAGATCGGTCTGGACGATGAGCCGTCCATCCACCAGCTGGGAGGGTTTGAAATCGCGGACCTCGCCCGCGAGCTGGATCGGATAGACGCCAGGATCGAACCGGGTGGGACGCTGGAGGCCACTGCGACCGCTCAGCGTGGCCTCCCACCAGGCGCGGACGCCCAGTCCGTTGGGGGCAATGGCCGAGATGCCGGTGATGACGGCACGGCCACTTTCGAGTGCATTCAAGACGAAACCTCCTTCGAGCGAGCAAGCAACATGGCCGTCTGGAAGCCGCCGAAGCCGCTACCGACGCTGAGGACCGCGTCCACCCGCTGCTCGCGTGGAACCTGGGGTACGTAGTCGAGATCGCATTCCGGATCGGGCGTGCGCAGGTTGGCCGTGGGAGGAATCACTCCCCGCTGGATGGTCAGTGCGCAGGCCGCGATCTCCAGGGAGCCGATGGCGCCCAGTGAGTGGCCGATCACCGACTTGATGGAGCTGACCGGCGTCTTGTACGCATGGTGGCCCAGGCTCTTCTTGAAGGCCGCCGTCTCGTGTCTGTCGTTCTGCCGCGTGCTGGAGCCGTGCGCGTTGATGTAGCCGATGCGCTCCGGGTCCATTCGCGCCTGCCGCATCGCCACCCGGATGGCCTCGGCCATCTCCTCGCCGTCGGGGCGCAGGCCGGTCATGTGGTAGGCATTGGCCCGGCAGGCGAAGCCGACGACCTCGCAGTAGATGTGGGCGCCCCGCCGGCGCGCATGCTCGAGCTCCTCGAGCACGAAGATCGCGGCCCCTTCACCCAGCACGAAGCCATCGCGGTTCAGGTCGAATGGGCGGCTGGCATGCTCCGGATCGTCGTTGTTGGGCGAAGTGGCCTTGATGGCGTCGAAGCAGGCGACGGAGATGGGCGAGATGGGTGCATCCGACGCACCGGTGATCATCACGTCCGCCGAGCCCTCCTCGATGAGCTGGAAGGCATGACCCACCGCGTCCAGTCCCGAGGTGCACCCGTTGGAAATGACGGTCGCGGGGCCCTCGGCTCCGGCCAGCCAGGCCACCTCCGTGGCGAGCGTGCTCGGAATCAGGCTGAGGTACAGGTGCGGCGTGGCGTAGGCCGGATCCACCTGCCACTTGCGGCCTCCATCGCTGACGACGACGTACTCGTCCTCCAGCGCCGTCGTGCAACCCACCGCGCTGCCGATGCTGACACCCGTCCGGTGGGGTTCGCTGGGCGTCGATTTCAGCCCGCTATCCGCCAACGCCTCGCGCGCGGCGACGGCCGCGAACTGGACGCAGCGATCCATCCGGCGCACCTCCTGCGGGGACAGGCCCTCACGTGCCGGATCGAAGTCGCACTCCGCGGCGATCCGGGAACGGAAGTTCGTGGGATCGAACAGGGAGATGCGGCGGATGGCGGAGCGCGCGGAGAGGAGCCGCTCCCAGAAGGCCTTGACCCCGATGCCTCCCGGCGCGACCACACCAATTCCAGTCAGGGCGACCCTGCGGCGATTCATCGCCCACCTCCGGCGGCCTGCACGGAGCCCGGGTAGGGCTCGGTGTCGACGTGGCCCAACTCCGGCCTGGGCGCCAGCGGGGCGAGTTGGAACACGAGGGAAGCCGGCTCCGTCCCGGGGTTCTCCAGCCGGTGACGGGTGTTCTTCGGCACCAGGAGGGCTTCGCCAGCGCTCAAGGAGATGGGGTTCCCGTCGAGGCGCGCGATGATCGACCCTCGCGTCACGTAGAGGAACTCCTCCGAATAGGGGTGGTAGTGCTCGGAGATGCTCTCCCCGGGCTCGAGGTTCGCCACTCCCATGAATCCGGAAGTGGAGCCCACGGTCTTCGGGCTGAGAAGGACTCGCACCTCGCCCCCACGGCGACGATCCGGGTGGGCATTGCTGGTCAGGATCTTGGTAATCTGTGTCTGGCTCATTGAATTGACAGAGGAATGAGGAGTTTCTTGTGACGCGGCTTTCGAAGGGCTCACTTCGCGCGCCAGGAGTAGAACTCGTGAGCCATGGCATCGTTCGGACCGCGCCAGGTGGCGGGGTCGTACGGCGAGATGTAGCGGGCCAGTCTGGTATTCACGTCGAGGAAGAGCGGATGCTCACGCACGCCCGCGAGGTGCGGATCGACCTCCTGCTCCGACTCGAACAGGTGGAAGTAGAGCCCCTTGAAATGGAACAGTCCCCGACGCGTGACACCGAGCATCCGGGGGAGCTCCCCCGCGTCGGATTCAGCGAAGATGTCCGCCACATCCCTCGCGCTGGAGGGATCCATCCGAGCCACGATCAACTTCCTGTGCAACATCACATGACCTCCCCAGGTTGCTGGGAATCCATCATCCGGGTGCTTCGTTGAACCGGGCCTTCGAGGCCGAAGACGCGCAAGGCATTGCCTCCGAGGATGGCCCGCCGCTCCTCGTCACACAGGGGCAGCGCTTCGACCTCGCGGATCTTTCCGGCGTGGACCACGGGAACCGGCGGCCAGTCGCTGCCGAACAGGAGATGCTCCGCTCCGAACGCCTTCAGATTGGCGAGGTGGAGATCGGGGTTGTCGGCGGTGGTATCGGCATACAGCCGCCGCAGGAGCACGCTCGGGGGCGTGCGGGTCCGCTGGTCGCGGAGGCCTTCTGGTTTCTTGCCCGCCCCGGCCCAGAGCTGAGAACGCCAGGCCATGTCCAACCGGGAGCCGATCAGGCTCAGGGCTCCACCGCTCGCCGTGCCGATGACGCGCAGCGACGGGTGCTGTTCCAGCCGGCCGGAGAGCACGAGCGCCGACAGACCGAGGGTGACGTCGCAGTAGCGGCCGACCATGTCGAACATGCCGTAGTCGGAGATCCCCTGGCAGCAGACGGGATCCATCCCGGAGTGGATCATCACCGGGACATCCAACCCGGCGGCGAAGGCGAAGAATGCGTCCGCCCTGGGCGAATCGAGGTACTCACCATGCGCGCTGGGATTGGTCATGATCCCGACGAACTCCTCGCGGCGCAGGTACTCCTCGGTTGCCGCGAGCATCGCGTCGTCCGCGAACGGATCGCAGTAGACATAGGCCCGCAGCCGGGTCCGGTGCGCCGCGACGGTCGCGCCGAGCCAGTCGTGGAAGGCGCGCAGCTTGTCCAGTGGCTGCGTGAAGTTGCCACCCCTCGAGGCCGGAACCAGGGTCCCGGGACCGCTCGGGCTACCGATGAACGTGAGGTCGATCCCCGCCTCCGCCTTGACTTCGATGAGGCGATCCACGTCCAGGAGGCTTGGAGGAACCGGTGCGTGCCTTGCGAGCTCTGGATGGGCGAGATGTGAGTGGATGTCGATGATCATGGCTGGGCTTTCTGAAGTTCTACTCGTCGACGATCACGGGACTCCGGAGCGAGTCCGTGAGGATTTGCAGCATTTCTGACGTGAAATCGATGATGTGTGAGTGTGAATAGCCACTGTTCATGAGCTGGCGGAACATCGAGTTGGCCATGATGTGAATGGCCTTGCGTCGATCGACCGATGCAGCCACATGATGAATGGTGCTTGTGTTTTCCATTCGATCCAACCTCCGCGTTACATGGGAGCTAGATGAGATCGGCGCGGTCTGTGATCCGCCCTTCATCTCGAATTTCGTGCTGCCCTCCCCAGCAGGCGAGCAGCCGGGGCCGGAGGCGAGAACGGGCGACTGTCACAGCAAAAAGGCCGTCCCTCTTCCTTGGAGTACCCCGAAGAGGCGGATGCCAGGAGGACGACCTTGCAGAATCAGGAAGCTCATGTGTGGACGATGAAGAAGGCGCAGATTCCCGATACGTTGCGCATGGAGTGCGAGCCGTTCCTCGCCCACATGAAGCTATCGGGTATCGAGTGGAGGGACATCGTGCTCGCCCTCGAGGAGGTGGGGGACGACGCGCTCCATGATGACTGGAATGACTGGCACACGCACTGGACGGGGATCGGGCACGACTTCGAGGGCCATGCCATTCGAGAGGCCGCGCGAGGCAACCGCACCACACAGCGGCAGGCGATGCTGAAGGCCGCCACCTGCCACCACCTCGCGGAGCTCATGTTCTTCGACAACCCCGAAGCGAAGTTCATGACGCGCCGGCGCGTGACGCGCATCTTCCGGCAGGCCAGTCCGCTCCTCCCCTATGATGTCCGGGCGCTGTCCATCCCTCATGGGAATCACAAGCTCCCGGCCTATCTCCTGCGCTCCCATTGGGAGGAACCGGTCCCATGCGTCCTGCTGGTGAACAGCCTCAGCTCGGCCAAGGAGATCGAGCTGCTCGCCCTCGCGCGCGCCTTCCTGGCCCAGGGCCTGGCGGTCCTGGTCTTCGATGGTCCCGGCCAGGGCGAGCTGGCGGGCATCCACCGCATGGTCATCCCCTTCGAGCAGGTCGTCGAGAGTGTCCTGGCCCAGGCCCATCGGCTCCCGGAGCTCGACTCCGACCGGATCGGGATCTGCGGTCTGGCCCATGGCGGCTACCTGGCGGCGAGGAGCGCCGCTCTGCTCCCCCGCGAGCTCAAGGCCTGCGCCTGCATCTCGGCGGGGTACGACCATGACAACCATCTCCGCTCGAGCCCGCTGGTGCGCCAGGAGTTCCGGTACATGTACGGACAGCCCAACGATGCCGCCATGAACCGGATCTGCCGGGAGGAGCTGAATCTGCGAGCGATTCCACGGCCCACCACCCCCCTGCTCGCCATCCATGGCAAGCTGGACTCGGTCGTGCCCTATGAATCCTGCATCCGCTTGCTGGATTGGGCTCGAGGTGACAAGGAGCTGATTTCCTACCCCGAGGAGAACCACACCTGCGCGAACCGCTCCGATGATTTCCTTCCGCGACTGGGGCGCTGGATGGCGGACCACCTGGCGTCCCCTCGGCACTGAGTCCCACACCAGGCACTCGCGAGCTCCCCCCTGGAAGAAGGGTCTCCTTCGTCCAGGGGGGAGTCTCGTTTGAGGGTCTCAACCAGCGACCTGCAGCTCCACGCTCGCGGGCGCCTGGCGCGGCGGGCCCATGCGTGCGGCGAGCTCCGTCGCCAGGGATTTCACCTGGATGGGCCGGGCCCGGTGGCCCACATAGCCGTCTGGACGTACCAGGTAGAGGCAGGCCGCCCCCGCCCCGAAGCGCCGGTGCACCGCACCCGTCGCATCCGCCAGCGTGTAGGGTCCGGATCGCGCTCCCGTCGCCACCACGCGGACCCGGAGCAGCTCGGGCCCGTAGGACGCCTCGAGCTGGCGCGCGAGCGACTCCAGCGCCGCGGGCGTCTTCCCAGCAGGTACCAGCCCGGCGAACAGCAACAACGTGTGGTGGGGGCCGCGCAGCACCTCGTGCAGGCGCTCCACGCCCGCTCCCAGGAGCGGCAGGTCCGGCACCCGCTCTCCCGGGGCCGGCCCATCGGAGATTCGCACTCCGCCCGCGTCCTCGCCCGAGATGGACTCGGTGGACAGGGGACTGTGCCGATAGTGGATGAACAGCTCGGAGACGAACCGCAGCAGCTTCCGCTCCATGAAGGAGGTCTTGAAGAGCCACCGCGCGGCGCGAGGCATCACGTGCGCCCGCAGCATCCGCACCACGAGGCCCCCGCTCGAGATCAGGGCGAATCGCCTGTCCGTACCCTCCAGCAACTTCTGGCCCACCCGGTGCCGCTCCAGGTCGTAGGTGTCCAGCAGCGATTCCGGCGCGCGCCCCCGCGTGACGAGCGCCAGCTTCCAGGCCAGGTTGTATGCGTCCTGGATGCCGGTGTTCAGGCCCTGACCGCCCGCGGGGCTGTGGATGTGCGCCGCATCCCCCGCGAGGAACACGCGGCCCTTGCGGTAGTAGGGCACGCCCAGCCGGTGCTGCCGGTAGCGGGTCATCCAGAGGGGGTCGCTCAGGCGCGTGGGCACTGGAATCATGCGCTCCACCAGCGCCTGTATCTGCTCCAACGTGGGCGGCTCCGTCTCGTCCTTGCCATCCCGTGGCATGTTCAAGACGAGGCGGTAGCGATTCTCTCCCGGCATGGGGAACGCGGCCACCACGCCATGTCTGGACGGAATGATGAACAGCTCGCCGGGTCCCAGGGGCCAGTCCACGCGTACGTCCGCAAGTATGCACGTGTAGTCATACGTCTCGCCTTCGAAGGGGATGTCCGCCGCCTTGCGCACCCGGCTACGGGCTCCGTCGCACCCGAGCAGCCAGCGCGCCCGCACCGACTCCTCCGTCCCATCCTGGTGCTTCAGCGTGAGCTCCATTCCCCCCGCGTCCTCGCGGAAGCCCTCGAACGTCACGGCCCATTCCACCGAGAGGCCAAACGAGGCGAGATGCTCCGTGAGTACCGCCTCGGTCGCATCCTGGGGCACCATGTGCGGAATGGGGTAGCGCGTCTCCAACCAGGGAAAGGGCCGCATGGGAATGCGCGCTCGCCTCCCACCGGCGCCGATGACGTTGTAGCCCCCCATGGCCTCCCCACGCTCCAACAGCTTTCCGGCCATGTCGAAGTCGTCGAAGAGCTCCACCGTGCGCGATTGCACCACCAGCGCCCGTGACAGGCGTGAGGGCGCTTCGAGTGAGTCCACGATGCGGCAGCGCAGGCCGTGCCGCGCCAACTCCGCCGCCATCGTCAGCCCCGTCGGTCCCGCGCCCACCACCAATGCATCCAACATTTCCATTGCCAACACCGGTTCTTTTCCAGACGCAGGAACGACTACGCTTCGCTCACCCGCGTCTCTTGGATGATGGCGTAGCCCGTGAATTCATCCTCCCGGGAGTTCTGGAGCGTGTGAAACCGGGTGTTGCCCCTCACCCTCACGGATTCGAGGGTGGAGCTGGGGGCGGGGAGCTGGTTCTCGTAGATGTACACGACCGAGTCACCGACCTGGCGTGCCGTCCCCTTCAAGGCCGGGTTGTCCACCACGAAGCCGTCGATCTTCTTGGAATAGGTCGAGGTGAACTCGATCCGCTGTTGGTGTCCCTGGGCGTCCGTGAGGACGATGAGCGTGTAGAGGGAACAACAGTCGAGACGGTTCTCCGACTCGACCTTCATCGAGACCAGCACCTGACCCTCGAGGGAGTATTGCGTCATGGTGCCTTGCCACTTCCCGGAGATCTGCTGGAAGGCCTTCAAGTGACGGGTCGGACACTTGTGTCCATGGATGTGACAGGAACCCCTGGAGGTGGGTCGGGGATGACGGGCTTCGGCGTGATGCGTGTCGACAGAGGCCATGACTCGAGTGACTCCTTTCCTTGCGACAGGGAGTCCCCAGCGCGTTTGTGACGTCGGCGCTCCAGGGCCGCCAGGCGAGCGGACCCCGCTCCGGGCGCCCGGCCACCGGGCAACCGGCCAGAGCCGCCCTGGGCGCCACCGTCCGTCACATCTCCCCCGGCGGACTCCAATCAGGGACGAGGCCGGCCATGACGGGCATTCCTATCAGGGCAGGTCTCCAGAATCACTCTCGTGAACGGAAATGGAATATGTACAGCACGGTCCTGACCCTGATGGTGCTCACCAGCATCGCGATCTTCGTGGGAGGGTTGGTGATGGTGGCCGCCGCCGTCGTCCCCGCCTTCCGATCGGTCCCCTCGGATGTGTACATCCGGATGCACCAGGTGCTGGACCATTACATCGAGAGGTACATGCCTCTCACCGCGGGCTTCACGATCCTGACCGGGCTCGTCCTCGCCTTCCTGCTCCCGGGGACGTGGGCGCGCGTTCTCGTGGTGGCCGGTGTGGCGTTCACCGCGACGGTCTCGGTCATCTCGCAATTCGGCAATGTGCCACTCAACAAACGCGTGCACGCCTGGCGCCCCGAGTCCCCTCCCCTCCCAGCTGAAATCTCACACCTCGTGAGCCGCTGGCGGCGCCTTCACCTGGCGCGAACCACCTCCGCGGTGCTGGCGCTGCTGGCTTTCGTCGGAGCGGCGGTCATCCGCTAGGGGATTTCGAGACTCGAGCCTTCACAGCCAACAGGCCCCACGTCGGACGAGAGAGGGTTCCGCTGTCCACTAGTGAAGCCAAAGCCGCAAGAGAGGTGTTTGACACCTTCTCGAGCGCACGATCGTGCATGCTGCCGTCATGACGATCGAGACAGCCGGCATCCAGTTTCCCACGACTCCCGATGGGCGGCGCGGAAGCACCGCCACGACGAAGGGCATCTTCGCCGCGGCGCTCGAGGCGGCGAGTCCCGAGGCCGCGCGCGCCGTGCGCAACGAGCCCCGCTGGCGCCAGGAGTACCCGCACCACCTGCGCGCCCTCACCGAGTTGTCGCTCGAGCGGCCCGAGAACGCGCTCGCCACCGCCCGTGCGGGCCTGGACGCGGCCTGGCGTGCCTTCGAGCTCGTGCGCGACGGACAGGCGCGGCCGCTCGCGGAGGCGATGGCGCGACCCACGCAGCCGGGCTTTCGCACGGTGTCCATCGAGGGTCGTGACCGCGCGGCACCTCCGCGCTGGTGGGTCCCCTACCGCGGTGGACGGCTCGAGGGCGCGGCGCTCCTCGCCCGGTTGGACGAGTGGGAGAAGCAGGGAGTGCTCGAGCCGAGCCACGCGGAGGCACTGCGGCTCGTGCAGCAACACCCGGAGTGGCTCGACCTGTCCGACCGAACCTTCGCGCTGCTCGGCGCGGCGGCCGAGGCGGGGCCCCTGCGCTGGCTCCTGCACTGGCGCGCGAACGTGGCCGCCGTGGACCTGAAGCGCCCGGAGACCTGGCAGCGGATGGTGGCACTCACGCTCGAGGGCAACGGCCGGCTGCTCGCGCCACTCGCCGGCACCAGCGCCCCGGCGGTCGATGGTGACCCGAATGCCTGGGCCCCGCTCGCCGGCGCCGACCTGCTCACCGAGACGCCGGAGATCGCCGCCTGGCTCGCCTCGCTCGGCGTGGACCTGGACGTAGCGTCACTCGCGTACCTGGACGGAGAGAGACACGCGCGCGTCTCCATGGCCATGGACGCCATCGGGGCACGGTGGCATGTGGCGCGCGCCATGGCTCCCGCGCTCGGTGCTGCCGCTCGCCGCGGTGCTGGGCCTCGCCCGCCGGCCATCCTGGCAACCTTGAGGAGCCCCTCCGCCAGCGCGGGCCCCCCGCGCCATGCGCCTCATCGCCCTGTCTGCCACCACTTCACTTCGGGAATCTGGCGGGTGGCGTTGGTGGCGCAATGCACGTTTCCATTTCCCCGGTGATAGAGCAGCCAGTCATCCAGCCAGAACACGGTGATTCCGTAGGGCTCCAGTGCCGCTTCGAGGTGGGCCTTGAAGATGTCCTTCCCATTGACAACAGGGCCATGCGGGTCGGGAGCGACGACGGTATTTCGCGAGAGCGAGAGCAGGTTCACGGTCCCCGGTTGGTACGCGGCGGCCTTTGCGGACACCCGCTGAAAGAGGAAGGGCACCCGGATGATCTCCGCGTCGGTGAGCCCGGTCTCCTCCTGAAGGATGGCGAGTTGCGCATCCACATGCACGGCGGCCGCCGCGCTCTCATTCATCACGTCCACATCCGCCAGCACCTGGGAGATGGACACCTCCGCTGACGCTCTGCCTCGGGAGATTCCCCAGACCTTTCCGGTGAAGAGCTTCGCGTCTCCGTGCCCCTGGGCTCGAGCGTCCTCCAGCATTGTCCGCGCCAGTTCAGGAGCGGCGACCAGTGCGACCCATCCGCGCGGGGAGTCCACCGGGAGGAAGCTGAGGATTTCGTCCACATGCCCCACGAAGAGCCAGGAGGTGTCCAGGTACACCGGCGGCTGCATCCGCTGCGCCTCCAGCATCCGGGTGAAGGTCGGGTCCACGCGGGCACTCGCGATACTGCCCATCAAGAGCCGGCCGAACGGATAGTGGACGCCTCCCTTTTCGTAGGGAGGAATGGTCTCCAGATTGCCGAGCGCATTGAGTGTCTGCTTGGTGAATGCATCCGTGAGCGCATTCGGGTCATACTGCTGGACGACCGCCGAGTCCCGTCCCCGAAGCTGGAAGGCGAGCCGGCTACCAGGGCGCAGCGGGCTGTCGGTCGAGGGCGGTGGGTCCTCAGTCGTAGGCACCTTCCTGGCCAGGAAGGGAGAGCGGTAGTTCACCCGGATGACGTGTTGTTGTCCGCCCGGTGCCGGCATGGACATGAAGCCGGACTCGAAGAGGTCCTGGACCCAGCGGTCCGTCTTGCCGGTATCGTAGAGGTAGAGTGGCTCTGTCACCCCCACTCCCGCTCGCGCCCTGTCCAATTCGGCCTGGAAACGTGGGAAGTCCACGAGATCCTCCCGTGTACCGATGGACAGGTGTGCGGTGTAGAGGGTTTTCACGGCGTTCAGGTGATGGAACGTCATCACCGGGGAGACACGCAGGCGTACGGTGTCCCGGTAAAGCGCATCCGTGCCGCCCTTCCAGCTGACGCTGAGCACGACATCCACGTAGCCGTCCCAGATGTCGAGATCGCGGACGATATCCCGCGCTTCAATGGCGAGCTCCGCGCCGCGCCGTAGTTCCTGCGCCTCGAGCCGCGCCGTCGATGGGTCGAAGAGCTCGAACCCATGCTCGGTCTTCCGGAAGAGGCGCACCTTGCTGGCGGCCGTCTCGGACACGGTGAGGCGACCCTCCGCCTCCTCGGGGGCATCGGGCCAGGGCACCGTGAGCAGGCGCGCCAGGTCTTCGAGGTCCTCCTGACCATTCACCCTGTCGTCCGCGGCGTCATGGCACTGGGCCAGAGCGATATCGCTGACGACCTCGGCATCATACGAAAAAGCACAAGCGCCGAGGTCATCATCGATGTTGGCCAGGAAGATGGCCCCTCGTTCAGCGGACCAGGTGTCCTCTCCCTCGTCCTCCGTCGGGTCCGAGAGGTCCACGGAGCCGTTTCGGTTCACGTCGGCTCGCAAGTCCACGATGGGGGGCTCGGTGCCGAGGGATGGGGCCGGGTCTCCACAAGAGAGAGAAAGAACCAGGACGGGAGCGCAAAGACAGAGGGCGGACAATCGCATCGCGCCGCACACCAGAGACCAGGGGAGGGGGGAATGCAAGTCCACGCACGACCCCACCCGTTTTCTCATACTCGCATCTTGTGCGCCGCGGGTTCATCCATGTCGATGGGCCCCTGGCTGGGGCCGAGCGGCATGGCCGTCAGTCGGACTTCGGGTCACGCAGGGCCTCACCCCGCGCGCACGCGCTCGCGAAGGCCCGCTCTTCCTGATGATCCGCGTCGCTCATCGTCATGACCGCCCACGTCGACTATCATCTTCCTGGCATGGACTGCTTCGACACGCGACAACTCTTCTCCTTCGCGCAGGGGGCGTTGGGCGCCGAAGCAGCGGTGTCGGTGGAAAAGCATCTCGATGACTGCACCGTCTGTCGAGCGCTCCTGGCGGAGGCCGCGCGCGCGTGCGGCGGCCTGGAGTCCCAGCCCTCCGAACCCGGGCAGCCGGCGGGTGGACCGGTGCAACCCTGGCTCACGCGGGGTGCCCTGCTCGGACGCTACAGGGTGCTCGAACGCATCGGCGCTGGGGCCGCGGAAGCGTGGGCCGCGCTGGTCCGCCTGCATGGCGGCCCTTCTCGTGGCCCTCTCACATCGGAGCTGTGACCAGCATGCGCCGACTCATCCCGCCGTTGGTTGCAGCGTTCCTCCTGTCCTCCTGCCTGTCCGGGCCCTCTCACGTGGGAGCAGCTTCTCCACGGGAGGGAACGCCCATCACCCTCGGGGTGAAGCACACCTTCCACTCCACCGTCCTCGGAGAGGAGCGCGGCTTCCTCGTCTATCTACCGCCCGGGTACGACACCTCCTCGGAGCGCTACCCCGTTCTCTACCTCCTGGATGGCGATGCGTACTTCCATCACACCACTGGCGTCGTGCGGTTCCTCGCGGAGAGCCATCGCATCCCCCGGATGATCGTGGTGGGGGTATCGAACACGGATCGCACGAGGGATTTCACCCCGCCGGTGTTGGCGGGCTTCCGGAGGCCTGGGGATACCTCCCAGCGGACCGTCGCGGAGTTGCGTCCCACCGCCGGAGGCGCGGAACGGTTCCTGCGCTTCCTGGAGGAAGAGCTGGCTCCGCGCATCGAGTCCCGCTACCGCACGCAGCCGTACCGAATCCTCGTGGGGCATTCGTTGGGCGGACTCTTCGCCGTGCATACGCTCATGAACCACCCGCGGAGTTTCCACGCCTACGTCGCCATCAGCCCGAGCCTCTGGTGGAACGGGAATGAGCTCGTGAATGGAGCAGTGCGGTCCCTCGAGCGCCTGCCCCCGCAGGAACGCTTCCTCTACATGAGCATGGGGGACGAGAGCGACGACATGCTGGAACCCATCCAGCGGCTCGCGAGGACCCTCGAGCAGGCCCGGCCGGAGCGGCTGGTGTGGCGCTACTCCTTCCTCGCGAACGACCATCACGGCAGCACGCCCCTCCGGACGCTCTACGATGGACTGGAGGCCCTCTTCGAGGACTGGCGCATCTCCGAGCCAATCATGCGCGCTGGCGACCTGGAGAAGGTGGAGGCCAACTACGTCCGGGTCGCCAGGCGGCTCGGTTACGAGGTCCGGCCTCCCGAGGAGCTGCTCAGCCGCATGGGGTACCATCTGCTGGAGAGCGGCAAGGTCGATGCCGCCATCACCGTCTTCCGGCGCAACGTCGAGCTGCACGGCGACTCGCCCATCGTCCACGACGGTCTGGGAGAGGCCCTGGAGGCCGCTGGCCAACTGGATGCGGCGCTCGAGTGCTACACGCTCGCCATCCAGCGTGGCATCCAGACCGATCGGGTGCACCCCGCCTTCCAGCAGCACCTCGAACGGGTGTTGCGGAAGCTGGCACTCCAGCAAAAGGAAGAGGGTGCTCGCGGCCCGGAGGACGCGGCACCCTCCCCCTGATCAAGAACAGCTAGCAGGAAGTCACGGTGTCGCAGTTCTCGTCGATGTCGTTTCCGCACACCTCGGCCGCGGCCGGGTTGATGCTGGCATTCGAGTCGTCGCAGTCCCAGCGCCGGGAATTGATATAGCTGGGCGGCGGCGTGCAGCCGGTATAGATGGAGCCGGTGTTGGCGCCGTACGTGTCGTTGTCCAGGTCCGGGTAGTAGCGCACGCGGTACTCGTTCAGGGACAACGCCGCCACCCGGAGGCTGTTGCCCTCGGTCGGGCCGATCGCCACGATGTACGTATTGCCGGCCGTCAGGTCATAGACGGACGCGTAGACGAGCTCACAGTTCAACACCGACACGGGCTGCGTCAGCGCCGCCGCCACCGGAGTGTTGGTGGTGCTGTCCACCACGGTGAAGGGCACGTACTTCGTGCGGTAGAAGACGACGGAGCCGGTGGACGCCGCCGTGAACTTCACGGAGCCCTCGGCGTTGGCCGGCATGCTGATGGTGTATGTCTTGTAACGCGTGCTGATGTCCGGCGCGGTGGCGGTGCTGCGCGTGGCGCTCGCCGTGACGTTGACGTTGTCCGCGTAGATGATCGCCTGCTGGCAGGCGTTGTTGTTGATGTGGCTGCCGAGCGAGGTGCAGCCGGCCTCCAGCGCCTGCGCTTCCATCTCCAACGACGGCTCCGTCCCGTCCACCGGGCCGCAGGCCGCCAGCCCCAACCCCAGAAGTGCACTCCAGACCCTCCGCGTCGTCATCTTCATATGGCGTTCCCTTCGGTGAGCCGGGCGCGGCGCGCGGTGCCCTGCGTCGGCGTCCCCTCCGCCGCTCTCCGGTGGCGTGTGTCATGCCGCATACGCAACATGGTTGCAATAGCCACATGGATTCAATGACTGTTGCCGGGTCGTGACAACAGCCCTTTCCAACATTTCGATTTTCTGGGAGCGGCAGCAACTCCTGGATTCGCCTCATCGCTCATGTGATACGGAAATGAAGTGGTCGTCCATGAGGGTCCGCACACAGCGGCCCGGCCATACAAGAGGGGGAAGACCAATGCGGAAGTTGCAGAGACTGTCAGCCGCACCCGTGCTCTGGCTGACGGGAGTGCTTGCGCTCACCACGGGATGCGGGCAGCCCCAGGGCCCGGTCATCAACGTCGCCCACCAGTCCACGAGCGAGCTGTCGGGTGGGGAGGACGTGACCCTGAGCGTCTCCTATGAAGTCGGAGCACCCTTCACCATCCAGTGGACGGCCACGGCCGGCACCGTGGTGGCGCGTGATGCCCAGCATCCCATCAATTCCAACTGGAAGGCTCCCAACTGCATCCCGGAGGGGGCTCCGATGCCGGTCGTGACGGCGACGATCACCGAGGAGGGGGGGAGGACCGCGTCCGCCGAGTTCCACTTCCAGGAGACCCCTCTGTTCCGCTGCGTGGTGAACGAGGGCGCGCCCATGAGCCGGCCCCGCGTGGGCCACACGGCCACGCGGCTCGCCTCGGGCAAGGTGCTCGTGGTGGGGGGCGTGTCCGAGTTCGTCACCACCCAGACTCCGACCCAGGCCTCCATTCCCTCCGTCCTGGAGTCCTCCGCCGAGTTGTATGAGCCCTCGACGAAGACCTGGGCGCCCACTGGGGCGCTGAGCCAGCCCCGCTTCGATCATCAGGCCCACCTGCTTCCCTCCGGGAAGGTGCTGGTCGTCGGTGGGTTCTGGGCCCGGGCCGAAGGAGCCTCCGAGCAGCGAGCCGCCACCACCGTGGAGCGCTATGAGCCCTCGACGGGCACGTGGACGGTGGCCTCGGAGCTGGGGGAGATCGCGCGCGTGAAGCGCTCCGTCCTGCTCGCGTCCGGGAAGGTCCTCCTGCTGGGTCTGGAGGCGACGGGACAGCCACGCAATGCGCTCTATGACCCGGAGGCCAATACCTGGCGCCCGGCCACCGCGCTCTCCTCCGAGGTCGCCCTGGACGATGCCATCCGTCTGCCCTCGGGCGAGGTCCTGGCCGCCGGCACGCGCTCCATCCCCGGCCGGAACGGGTCTCCTCCCAACACCGTCCCGGGAGCATGGCGCTATGACCCTGGCACGGACGCCTGGACTCCCACGGGCGCCATGAAGACGACGGAGAAGACCCTCGACACGTCCCTCTCCCTGCTCCCCTCCGGTGAGGTGCTGTGCCTCTACCGGCACCGTCCGCAGGGGGGCGTGCTCGCGGAGCTCTACCGAGCCGAGACGAACACCTGGACTCTCACGGAGTCCCCGTCCTCGGCCAATCCCTTCCGTTTCGCCACCCACCCATTGCACTCGGGCCAGGTGCTCTTCAGCACCTATTCCTTGTACTGGAAGATGCGCGCGTTCGACCCGGCCAGGAAGGTCTGGCGCCTGGTGGGTCATCTGCCCGGAGATCTCCCCTGGGGGATGACCGTGACGCCGCTGCCCTCGGGCCAGACGCTGCTCGTGGGCGGCCAGCTCCATGCCGGGGAGCCCCTCTCGACGACTCCCCAGCGCACGGTCTGGCTGCACGGCCCTCCGTCTCCCTGACGGCGGGCCGGAACACCCCGCGAGACGTGGCGCGCCGCCACAGGCGCGCCACCCCCCCCCCCCCCCCCCCCCCCACGCCCATGCGCCACGAGCGGCCGCGTCGGCGGCATACGACTCGAAGCTCCTGGGCTCCCGCCCGGTCAGCCGTCGCACGACGTCGTTGGGCGCCCCGTCACCGAGAGCGCGCAGTGCGGCGAACGCCTCGCACTCCTGCATCGTCTGCTCCCGGGGGAGGCCCAACGCGCCCATCGCGTTCAGGTAGTCCTCGGCCGTTCCCAGGAAACGGACCTTCCGGCCCGACGCGCGGCTGATGATCTCGAGGGCTTCCGCGAAGGACAGTGCCCGGGGCCCGGTCAGCTCGTAGGTCCGTCCGGCATGGCCGTCCTCGGAGAGCACCACCGCGGCGACTGCCGCGATGTCGTCGGCATCCACGAACACCTGGCGGCTCTCGCCCAGAGGTACCGCGAGCTCACCCGCCATGACCGCCTCCCGGAACACTCCCTCGTCGAAGTTCTGGTTGAACCAGTCCGGCCGCAAGATCGTCCAGTCCGCCCCGGACTCCCGCACGGTCCGCTCGGCCGCCATCAGCCGTTCATCGCCCATGGCCTCGATGGCCCTGCTGGACAGCAGCACGATGTGCCTCATCCCCCGCTCGACCGCGAACCGGACGAACGAGGGATCCACGGGCAGCTCATGCGGCGCCATGAGATACATCCGCGAGGCGCCAGCTACCGCGGGCTCCCACGTCGCCGGCTCGGACCAGTCGAAGCGCACCTCACCCCGGCGGGAGGCAGCCCGTACCGAGGCTCCGGCAGCGCGCAGCAGGCCGGTCAGCCTCCGCCCCGTGGTTCCCGTGGCTCCGAGTACGAGAATTTCATCCTTCGTCATGTGAGCAGGCATACACGCTCCATCGCAAGAGACCGCGCCACACGCCCTCGGGGGAACCGGACCGCGCGAGCGGGCGCTGCGAACAGCGACGGGACTTCCCGGGAGAGGGCTCATGCGTGCGGTAACGTCCGGGCACACTCCACGAGAACCCGCGCGGACTCGAGGGTCAACGAGCGCATCATGCACGCGCCGGTTTGTGATAGGGAGTCCACATTCCACCACCCATTGGAGGATGACATGGCTCATTTCAACGAGACCGCTGTTGCGCAGCGTTACGGGCGTCTGCCCAAGTCGGACAACGACGCGGTGCAGTACCTCCAGGCGCTCAAGGTCATCATCAGCGCCGACGGAGAGGCCCACGAGGCCGAGCTGGCGGCGCTCCGCAAGGGGCTCACGAAGCTGGGGCTCACGCAGGACCTCACGAAGCAGGTCGAGTCCTTCGACGCCCGCGGCGTCAAGCTCGAGTCGGTCCTGCCGAAGATGAAGCCCGGTGGCCTGCGCGCGAAGATGCTCCTGCGCGATGCCATCGAGATCTCCCGCGCGGATGGGAAGTACGCCCAGGAGGAGAAGGCCGCCGTCGCCCAGGCCGCCAAGCTCCTCGGGGTGGACGAGGTCACGGTGAAGTCCATCGAGTCGCTCGTCGAGCTCGAGCACGCCGTGAAGCACCTGCGCAAGGGGCTGTTCCCGAAGAAGAAGAAGTAGATGCCGTGATGGAAGGAGAGGATCCTCCTCTCCTTCCCTCCTCCACGCCATGTACCGCCTGCGCCTGACGTCCGGCCAGTTGGCCCTGTTCAGCTCCGTCACCCGGAGCGACGCGCTCAAGCGCGAGATGATTTCGGCGACGACCCTGCTCCCACCAGGGACCGTCATGCGACTCGGAGACCGGACCCTGCGGCTGGGCGCGCCCCTTGGCAGCGGCCTGGTCGGAACCGTCTCCGAGGCCCGCTGCGCCGATACCGGGGAGCTCTTCGCCCTGAAGCGTGCCCGCGCGTCCATCCGCACGTTCCAGGAGAGCTTCCGCCTCGAGGCCGACGTCAGCGAAGTGCTGACCCGCTTCTCCGCGCTGCGCCCCGCCCGGCTCATCGAGCGAGCCCCCCACGCCCTGCTCAAGGAATTGTTGCGGGGGCCCACCCTCCAGACGCTCATCCTCCAGGGCGCCCTCCATCCGGAGCAGCGAGACTCCTTCGTCGAGGCCCTGCGTGAAGTCGCCAGCGTCTACGCACGCCTGGGCTTCCTCGTCGATCTGTCACCCAAGAACATCTGCTGGCAGGACGGATGGGTGCTGGTCGACGCCGGACCCAAGACCCACACCACCGATTACGTCACCCTCCTGGAAGAGCCGGGGTGGGAGCAGTACGTCCGCTATTTCGAGCGAAAGGGAAGCCTCGCGAAAGGCGGCTCCGCGCCCTCCGTCCTCGGCCGCTCCGTGTCGGACACGGGCATCCCCCATGCCCGCTCCTTCGCCTTCGTCCGGGATTGGTGGATGTGGATCCCCTATGATCCCGACGTCCAGCCCGACCGCTTCTTCGTCACGATCGACGAGACACAGCAGGAGGACGAAGCCGTCTTTCGCGTCGAGCTCGACCGCGGTCTTGAGCTGATTCCCGCGCCGGGAGTAGACCCTCGGCTCGTCGAGAGTGGGCTCGTCCGGGCCTGCGCACTCGAAGCCTGGAAGCGTCAAAACCCGCACCTGCCCGCCCTGGCCGCGGGCGAGCCCTGGCCCCTGCCTCCCATGGAGGCTCGGGAGCCGCTCAGCCTCGCGGCACTGGCCACCGAGACGGAGCCACGGGGGATGGCGAAAGCGCTCAAGCGGGCCGTCCCCACCCGGGAATCCATCCAGGTGCCGGACCTGACCGTCCACCCCTACCCCCACTGGACCGAGCTCGGGCGTGCGGGCACCCCCCACCGTCCCACCGACATCCTGTGCCACGACCCCCTGAGCACGTCTCGGGTGGCGCTCGAGAGCCTCCTGGCCCGCCACCGGCACTTCACGGCGGCGCCGCCCCTCTCCCGCACGGATGGTCCGTTCTGCGAGCTGCTCTGCATCCCCTCGGGGAATTGCCGGCGCGCCGTGCTCTTCCTCCCCGGCTTCCGGGCTTCCCTCGAGGCGGAGGCGGCACTCGCCTCGGCGCTGCTCGCCCGGGGACTCGAAGGGCTCTTCGTCCTGACCCACATGGGCGTGCGCAACAGCAGTGGACAGGCCCTGGTGACGGCGGGTCGCTGGGAGACGGTCCTGCTCTGGGATGCCATCGACTACGTCACCGAATGCCTGGGCGCCAGTGAGGTCGTGCTCGTCTCCGCCTCGCACGGAGCCATCGCCGCTGTGCTCGTGGCCGACCTGCACCCCCGCGTCACCGCCCTCAGCCTC
This sequence comes from Archangium lipolyticum, assembly GCF_024623785.1. Lineage (NCBI taxonomy): Bacteria > Pseudomonadati > Myxococcota > Myxococcia > Myxococcales > Archangiaceae > Archangium > Archangium lipolyticum. The sequence continues at coordinate 16,110 of NZ_JANKBZ010000057.1, read as the reverse complement.
GACTCCTGCGTCCGGCGCCCGTTGGATCTCGTCGCCTATCTGGCCCAGGCCCGGGGCGAGTCACCTGGACCCGCCATCCAGTCCCTGGTGGAGCATCACATTCCCCAGCCCTTCCAGCTCCGGGAGCCTACGCGAAGCAACCTGCGCGTCCTGTCGATGTACTCACGCCAGGATCGTCTGGTCGCCGCCTGCGGAGATCTGCCGGTGGGCACCCTGACCCTCTACGAGGGCGGGCATGCCGCCACCATGCGTCACGACAGCTCCGAAAAGGGTGTGCCCGCGGTCTGCGTCGACGCCCTCCACGCGTTCCTCGCGGACACGTCCTCCTGAGACGGACTCCTGCTTCGGAGCCTCCGGGTGGGCTCTCCCGGAGCGCGTTGCTCCTCTGACACCTCGCGGATGCACCTCGTTCTCCAACCGACGGACGAGGTCCAGGCAGCCAGGCTCTGGTCTCTTCTCAGCCAGAGCCAGCACGTGCAGTGGGCGCTCGTCCGCGAAGGCGCGGGCATCGGCATCATGGTCTCCGAGGTGGGCGACGCCGACCCCTCCGTCCGCCGCGTGCTGAAGGACCTTCCTCCACTCACCTTCCCGACGTGGCTCGTCACGCATCAGGACGTGCGCACCAGCCGCCGGGTCCGGCTGGTCGCCGAGCTCCTCGCCCAGGAGCTGGGTCGACCGGGCACGGCCGCTACGGAAGCACAAGGGATTCGGAGGGAGGCTCGGCCCGCGCGCCGTCGATGACCACCTTCAGGCCATGAGGTGCGTTGGCGCTGAACGTGAGCCCGAACCCCACGCGCCGGCACAGCTCGCGCACGATGGCCACCCCCAACCCGCTCCCGCGCGGATCCCTCCGCCGGGCGTCCGCCGAGCGGAACGAGCGCTCCCCCAGGTGCTCCAGCTCGGCCGGCGACAGCCCCGGGCCATCGTCGAGCACGGTCAGCCGGAAGCGCTCGGCCCCCTCGGGCTCGAGCACGATGACCACGTGGCCCTCCTTGTTCCCATGCGTGAGGGCGTTGTGCACCAGGTTGACGATGGCCTGCTCCATCATCGTCGGGTTGCAGCGCACCCAGACGTTCTCGTCCGGCCGCGCGGCCTCCAGGGACAGCTCCCTCCGCCGCGCCAGCAAGCCGAGCCGCCGCACGACCCGCTCGAGCGTCTGTCCGAGCTCCACCCGCGGCTCCCCCGCCAGCGGATCCACCCCCTCGCCCAGCTGACACGCCAGGCGGAGGTTCTCCACGAGCGCCGTCAGGTAGACGGTGTCCTCGAGGCCCTGCACCAGCAGCTCGGAGACCGCCTCGGCGGGCCCCGCCGACGCGAGCTCGAGCGCCAGCTGCAGCGAGGCGATGGGCGTCTTCAGGTCATGCGCCACGTCCGCCAGGTGCCGCTCCAACGCGTGCTTCTGGGTCTCGATCCGGGCCGCGTCCGCCAGCACACGGCCATGGGTGGCGTCCAGCACCCGGGACAGCTCGCCCAGCTCGTCGGGAGTCTCGTCCCCCGCCGACGCATAGGCCGTACCGCCAATACCGCCCGCCGCCTGGTGCAGCCGGCGGAACCGCCGCAGCAGCGGGGCGATGACGACGAAGGTACACAGCGCCGCCATGAGGGACGAGCTGAGCACGGCCGCCAGGAACATCCACCGGCCCTCCCGGTAACGCTCGCCGAAGAGCGGCCACCGGCACTCGATGAGGCTACAGGGTCCACCCTCCCCCACCCGGAACAGCGTGGCCCCACCCCACGTGGCACTCCTGTCGAAGAGTGGGAAGTAGAAGATGACGGGCTGCTCCTCGCCCTCACGCATGCGCTCGAGGAGCTCGGGCGATGGGCGCCTGCCCGAGGTGTCCGCGACGTCGAAGGCCTCCAGCACCACGCCGTCGCGCGTCCGGAAGGACCAGCCCTCCGGTGACGAGCGGCAGGCCTCGCCATGTTCCCTCAGAATGGCCTCGCCAAAGGTCCGCGAGCTGATGCGGATGGCGAGCGTTCCGCCCGCCAGGAAGGCCTGGTACGAGGAGCCGAGCGTCGCGAGCAACCCCATTACGGCCGCCGCGACGAGGATGCGCAGGCCCAGGCTCCTCCAGAGCTTCATGGTGCGCGCTCCGGCGGCTCGAAGCGGTAGCCAATTCCCCAGGCCGTCTTGAGGCGCCCTCCCGCCGGCCCGAGCTTCTTGCGGATCCTCGCGATGTGGGAGTCCACCGTCCGCTCGTCCCGATCCTCGTTGGCGGGCAGCGCCTGGGTGCCGATCTGCTCCCGGGTGAGGGAGCGGCCCGGGCGCTCGGCGAGGTAGAGCAGCACATCGAACTCGTGGCGCGTGAACGAGAGCGGGCCCAGTCCCTCGCGGCTCACCACCCGGGCCTCCAGGTCCAGGGTGATGTCGTCCCAGCGCAGCACGCGCCGCGGGCCCTCGTCCACGAGTCGCAGCCGCGCCCGGATGCGAGCGACCAGCTCCTCCATCCAGAAGGGCTTGGAGAGGTAGTCCGCGGCCCCCAGGCCGAAGGAGCGCAACCGGGCCTCGAGCTCCTGGCGCGCGGTGAGGACGATGATGGGAACGCGCAGCCGCGTCCGCCAGGCCTCGAGCAGCTCGAAACCATCCCGCTCCGGAAGGTTGAGATCGAGCACCACCAGGACGGGCCGCTCCCGCTCCGCCGCTTCGAGCGCGAGCCGTCCGTCCGTCGCGAGCGTCACCTGGAAACCCGCCAGCTTCAGCCCGCGCACGAGGCCGGCGGCGATGGGGGGATCATCCTCCACGACCAGGATGGGACCGGTGTTGCTGCTCATCGAGAGGGCTCCTCCCAGGGCGCGTGGCGCCCCAGTATCGCATCCGCGTCATCCGGCATCGAGCCAGGTCAGGGAGACCTCCTGGGCTCCGGGCTCGAGGTAGACGATGGCGCCGTCCGGGTCGACGGCCAGGTCGGCGATCGGCGTGTAGGCGCCGCGCGTGGCATCGGGGAGGGTCACCACCTGTCCCCGCCGGCGCAGGGTGCGCTTCACCTCGACCCGGGTCCCTCCCGCATCGCTGGTGGCAATCACCAGCTCGATCCACGTCCCGAGCCGCCGGGCCGAGACGCGGGCCTTTTCCGGAAGGGTGAGGGTCTCACCGCCTACCTCCGCGATCCGCCCTCCCCCGACACCCTCCTTCCAGCGCAACACCTGCTGCTGGGAGAGGTCCACGCTCTTGCGCGGCCGCTGCGGCTTTCCGTTGACCAGCTCGGCGATGACCTTCTGCTCGCCCTCCGGTGAAGTGGCGAGGAGGACGCCGTCATCGAGAGTGAGCGCTCCCAGGAGGCCCTCGCGCGGGATGTCGACGGTGCGCAGCAGCTCCCCACTGATGCGGTGGAGACGAAGCTGGTGCCGGGTGCCATCCATGACGATGAGCTCGCCCTGCCGGGTGAAGCCCAGGCCATCGGCGAGCCCGGCATCGAAGGCGCCGCGCACCCCTTCCCGTCCGAGGACCAAGACCCGGCGGCGGACCCGGTCATAGAGGGCGACGGTCCCCTTCGGACCCGCCGCCAGGTAGTCGGGGCCCATGGACTGCGCGTCCTCCGACGCGGGCGTGAAGCCCACGTCGACACCGTAGCGCAGCGAGAGCCGGGCAGTGGCCGGCCCACGGGCCGCGGGGGTGGCCGAGGCCAGAACCACCTGGGGCGCGGTGGTGGCCGTGGGAGGAGCCGCGGGCGCCGGAGCAGGCGCCGCGGAGGCCACCGCGGGCGTGTCCTCGATGCCCGGGTACCGGATGGGCACATAGCCGGCGAGATACGACCAGCTCGGAGTCGCCATCCGCACGCGTGAGGCGCTGCCGGAGGCCTCGTAGATGATCGGCTTGCCATCGGCACGGGTCCCGGCGAAGAGCACGACGTGCTTGCCCGCCTTGTTGAGGGCATCGCCGGGCAGCAACTCCTCGAGCGTGATGGGGCGGGTCACGGTGCCGAGGGTGGAAGTGGACTCGCGTTTCGCGAGCCGCCACACCCGGGAGATGAAGCCCGAGCAGTCGACTCCCGCGACACACGTCAGGATGCCGTCGCCGCTGTGGCTGCCAGCGGCCTGCCCCGCGCCGATGCGCCGATCGAACTCGGCCAGGTCCATCGAGCCGCCCCAGGCATAGGGGACACCGATCTGTTTCCCGAGGGCATGGTCACTGCGGTACTCCCCCGGGCAGGTCCCCTTCTGGTTGGCGGCGCGCATCTCCCAGGGGTGCTGCGCGAACCGGGCGGCCTCCGCCATCACCTCCTCCCGGCCCAGGGCCCGCGCGGACACGGGCACGAGCTGGAGCGAGGCGATGAGCCATGGCAAGGCGCGCGACATGCCGCGACGCGTGATTGCGATTCGTGGATGCAAGGCGGTTCTCCAGCGTCGCGAGGTCAGTACACCCAGGTGTAGCCAGCGCTGACCGAGGCGCTGAACTCGCCTCCGCCCCCCATGGACACGACGAGGCCGGCGAGCTTGAGCTTGAGCTTTCCCCCCTTGGCGAAATCCAGCCAATCACTCTCCGAAGTGGGCAGGGAGAAGACGACCTGGATGCCGCCACCGCCCTTGACGTAGAGCTCCACGGCCACCGCCAGATAGGGGCCGTCGAGATTGGATGGCATGCTCCCCCACGCGCCAATCTGGAGGGCCATCGACGTGCCGATCGAAAAGCCTGACACCCCACCCACGCCGAAGTACCCGCGCAGCTGCTTCTTGTTCGGATAGTCGTAGGCGAAGCCGACACTGCCCTCGGCGCCAGCCATGAAGGCCGCGCCGCCGCCGGTGCCGACGGAGAGGGTGATGAGATCCTTTCCCCGGGCCTCGGCCCCCAGGCGGTTCATCGACTTGTTCTTCGACAGCGAGTCGGTGGTCTTCTCGGTCTTCTCATCCCTCCGCTTGTGGGCGGCGGCGTCGAGGAGCCGCTCCACGTCCTTGCGGCTGGCGGGGTCCTTCAGCAGCTCGTGCCCCGTCTCGACCATGCACTCGATGAGCTTGCGGTGGTCGCGGCAGATGTCCTCGGCCAGTTCCTCGGCGAGCTCGGCCAGCGCGTCCGTCAGGAAGCGCTCCGTGAGCTCGACGGTCGCGTCCCAGGCGGCCTCCCCGGCCTCCAGTGCCTCGGCATAGGCCTTCTCGGCGAACCGGGCGGTGTCCCGCGTCAGCTGCTCCACGTCGCGCGCCAGCTCCTGGGCTTCACGACCCACCTCGTTCGACACCGTCTGGGCCGCACCGGTGACGGCGTTGGCCGTCTTGTCAGCGACGTCCTTGGTGGTGTCGGCGACCTTGTTGACCGCCTTCTTGGTGGTCTTCTTGACCTTCTTGAATGCCTTCTTGAACGACTTGCCGATGCTCGACATGGGTTCCCCCTCGGTTGAACTGACAGGGAACACCTTGCCGGGGAGTTGTTGAGGAAGTGTGGAGCGCCGGTCAAGGCCGCGGGGTGTCGAGGCTCAAGCCGTCACAGCCCACGGGCCCGGCACGGAGGGCCTTCTGCCCGGCCGCTATGTAGTAGCCTGGCGAGCGGGCGCCTACCGCTGCCCGTTGTCGATCGTCCTGTTGGTTGGCGATGAAAATGTTTGCCTTCAAAAATAACACCATCATGGCGACGACATGGCCAGCCCTGTGAGGCTGTTGAATTTCCCCTTGGAATTGCCGGGGTTGGTACGGCTGTTGAGCAGCGCCATGTCCAACATCTGCCTGACTGTCAGGCAGGCGCTGCATCCCGTGCTGACTGCTCCAGCTCAACAGCTTTTGTGAGTTCAGCTCGGACGAACATCCCCTTCCCAGGAGAACCATGTCCCTGAAACGACTCTTTTCATCCCCCCCTTGGACCCTCGCGCTGCTCGGCACCATGACGCTGATGGTCCCGGCTGCCGCGAGCGCGCACACGACGGAGATCTGCTGGCGCGACTCGGGTGGTGTGACGACGTTCTACGCGGGGACCTACCACACCGAGACCACGCAGCCGACTGGCAAGATCATCCTTGATGAATTTGGCTATCCCTTCTCTGGCCTCATCCAGGCGTCGCAGCTGCCCGCCGATGTGCAGTGTTGGAAGTGCCCGAACAACACGCAGCCAGTGGCCTTCTACCAGACCTTCACGAGCGCCTTCTCATCCTCGTCCCACGCAATCACTTTCGATGCGACAACGGCCATCCAGGCCCCGTATTGCAGCTTTCCCGCCCTGACCTTTGGCGGTGGCTCCTGTGCGGACGCCGACTTCGACGGCACCTGCAATGAAGTCGACTCGTGCCCCCTGGACGCCGCCAATGACGGTGACCAGGACGGCAAATGCGCCAACGTCGACAATTGCCCGAACGACTACAACCCGGCGCAGACCGACGCGAACGGCAACGGCCAGGGCGACGTCTGTGAAGGGATCGTGTGCGGCAACGGAATCGTGCAGGGAAGCGAGCAGTGCGATGACGGCAACAAGGCGGGCGGCGATGGCTGCTCGGCCATCTGCACGCTCGAGTCCCTTGACGCGGACAACGACGGCATCCCGGACACGAATGACAACTGCAAGGCCGTGGCCAACGCCGATCAGGCCAACAACGACGGCGATGCCACCGGCGATGCCTGCGACGCCGACGACGACAATGACTCCGTCGTGGATACGAGCGACAACTGCGCGCTGCTCTCGAACGTCGATCAGGCCGACAACGACGCCGACCACCAGGGCGACATCTGTGACAACGACGACGACAACGACGGCGTGGCGGACGGCCATGACAATTGCGCCGTGACCTCCAACAGCAGCCAGTCCGACATCGACTCCGATGGCCAGGGTGACGTCTGCGACGGCGACGACGACAGCGATGGCCTGCTCGATGCCGCGGACAACTGCCCCAGCACCCCGAATGACCAGGCGGACCTGGATGGCGATGGCGCGGGCGACGCCTGCGACGCCGACGACGACAACGACGGCACCCCGGACACCACGGACAACTGCTCGACGGTCCCCAACGACCAGTCGGACCTGGACACCGACAGCCTCGGCGATGCGTGCGATGCGGACGATGACAACGACGCCATCGCCGACAGCAGCGACAACTGCGCTCGCATGGCCAACACCGACCAGTCCAACCTGGACGGTGACGCCCAGGGCGATGTGTGCGACGCCGACGATGACAATGACACGCTCCTCGACGCCTCGGACAATTGCCCCGTGCTGTCCAACAAGGACCAGCTCAACACGGACGATGACGGACAGGGCAATGCCTGCGACTCGGACGATGACAACGACACCGTGGGCGATGCTTCCGACAACTGCGCCCTGGTGGAAAATGCCGACCAGGCCAACACCGACAACGATTCGCTCGGCGACGTGTGCGACCCGGATCTCGATGGCGATACCGTGCAGAACGCGCTCGACAACTGCGCGGCGGTGGCCAACGCGGATCAGTGGGACATGGATTTCGACGGGCAGGGCGATGTCTGCGACGGCGACATGGACGGTGACGGCGTGTCGAACCGCTCCGACAACTGCACCACCACCACCAATGCGACCCAGAACGACCTCGACCGGGACGGTCAGGGAGACGTGTGTGATGCCGACATGGATGGTGACACCGTGGACAACGGCAATGACAACTGCGCGGTCATCGTCAATGCCGACCAGGCCAACAACGACAGCGACGGTCAGGGCGATGTCTGCGACGCGGACGACGACAATGACGGCGTGAGCGACGCGGGCGACAACTGCTCCTTCGTCGCGAACAGCAGCCAGTCGAACTTCGACGGTGACACGCAGGGTGATACCTGCGATGCGGACGACGACAACGACGGCGTCGGTGACACCGCCGATATCTGCGCGGTGACGGTGTTGGGCTCCCCGTTCATCGACCCGGCGACCGGCTGCTCCCTCGCACAGCTCTGCCCGTGCGCCGGCCCGCGCGGTTCGTCGGTGGCGTGGAAGAACCATGGCCAGTACGTCTCGTGTGTCGCGCAGTCGAGCCAGTCGCTGGTCAAGCTGGCCCTCATGACCGAGGCGCAGAAGAGCGAGGCCACTTCGACCGCCGGTCAGTCGAGCTGCGGCGGCCGGTAGTTCGAGCCAGTGGAGTGTCCGACACGTTCTTCAACATCGTCGCGGAGAGAAAATGAGGCGGTCTCCGGGCGCGAGTTCGAGCAACTGGTCCGATGGTCGGGCCAGTTCGGGCAGCTCGCGACCGGAAGGTGCCTCTGGGGCGGGCTTCTAGCTCGAACGCGCACCACGTTCGGTGTTGTCTCCGCGAGTTGGGTAGGCCGCTGGGCGGCCGGCGCGCACCTCGATGTGGCGCGGCGCCGATGTCGCTCCCGACGATGTCGAAGAACTTGTCGGACACTCCCATAGGGCTGGGATTGGCTGGTGGCGGAGGCATCCCGTAGCAGGCGCGCAAGACCTCTTCGGGGCCTCGAGCCTCACGGCCAGCGCTGGACGGCGCTCACCGGCAACTCGCGATTCAGCACGGTGGCCCCCTCTTTGGAACCCTCATGCTTGGGCACCCGCCCGTCCCAGTCGCCCAGCACGATGCACACGGGGTACTTCCGCCCGTCGGGCAGCACGGCCAGCGTGTAGCGGCCCATGACGGCTGGTTCCTCGCCGTCATAGTAGATGCCGGGGCCCGTCCAGAGGCGGCCGTGGAGCAGCGTCCCCACGGGCAGATTGCCGTCTCCCACCGTGAGGCGTCCGGTAACGGGTCCGTCCTGGTAGACGCCCGCCTCGCTGATATCGCCGGGCTGGTTGACGTCCACGACAGCCTGAAGACGGCTGCCCCTCCGAAGCTTCAGCTCCGCCATGGCCTCGGCCGCCTCCCTGGGGCAGTCCTCGGGCTCTGGGGGCTTTACCTGGACGGCGGGGCAGCCGAGGCCGAGGGCAGCGCACAGCCAGGCGGCGAGGAAACTCGAGGAGGTGGCGGGGTGAGTGGTGGACACGGGCGGGCTTCCTTTCTCGGCAGGGCCAGACCGAGGCGGGAGCGCCTCGGGTAGGGGCGCGAGTGTGGAGCGTGCCAGCCACAAGACAAGGCCGACCACAGTCAGGCCCGCGAGCAGCACCCGGGGCCACCTTGCGCGCCGGGGACGAGCAGGCGCAGCCGGAGGGGCCTCCTGCGGCTGGGGAGCCTCCTCCGGGGCCGCGCCCGCCGTTTCGGGAGGCTGGGCCGGCGGCGGCGGCGCCACCTCTTTCGGAGGCGTTGGCCCTACCGGGCGCGGCTCGGACTCGAAGAGCGGCACCTTCCAGGCGGGGGAGCGTCTCTCCTGCTCGGCTGCCTGCTCCAACGCCAGCAGCAGCGCCCCGGTGCTGGGGTACCGGTCCTCCGGCTTCTTCTCCAGCAACCGCAGGGCGATGTCGCTGAGAGCGCGCGGCGCCAGGGGGTTGAGGAGGTGGGGTGGAGCTGGGATGACGGTGGCGATGGCGGCCACCAGCTGCTCGTCCGGCAGCTCCGGGCTGAAGGGGTGCAGGTCCGTGAGGGCCTGGAAGAGCAGCACCCCCAGGGCGTACAGGTCGGCGGCAGCGCCCCCGTGGAAGGGCACGCCCTTCTTCCACGCCTCGGTGCGTGTGTAGGCCAGGAGCTCGGGCGGCAGCAGGTGCATGACACCCTCGGGTACGCCCATGGTTCTGGTGAGGGCTCCCGGCAGACGCACGGTGCCGAAGTCGATGAGGAAGGGGCGGCCGTCCTGCCGACGGATGAGGAGGTTCTCCGCCTTCAGGTCTCGGTGGTACACGCCGCGCTGGTGCAGCACGCCCACGGTGCGCACCACGCTGGAGAAGGTGTCCACCAGCCTGGCGGCATGAGGAGGGTTGTGCCAGCGCCACTCATGCCAGTTGTCCCCGTCCACGTAGTCGGTGACGAGGAAGGGATAGCCATTGCTGGGGTTGGGCCAGCAGTCCACCGCGTGCAGGCGCAGCAGGTTGGGGTGGGAGGCATAGGTGAAGAGGGCCGCCGCCTCGCGTGCCAGCCGCCGGTAGGCGCTCATCTCCTCCACGTACTCCTCTTCCGAAAGCTCTTCCCGGGCCTCGGAGAGCGGCAGGAGCCCCATCTTCAAGGAGTAGGGCTTGTTGTCGCGCTCCACCATGAAGACGCGGGAGGAGCCGCCACGTCCCAGCACCTGGACGATGCGCCAGGGACCCACCATGTGGCCGGGTTGGAGATGATCGGGGTGAAGGACTTCCGCCGTCATGGGCTGGCGCTCCTACAGCTTCACTTCGGGGAGGGAGAGACGCCGGGTGCCGCTCTTGTCCAGCAACTCCAGGCGGAGGATCTCACCCGCATCCCAGAAGGGGGCCTCCGTCTCCAGCACTACGAGGCCCTCCTCGCCGGACCCAAGCAGCGCCCTGTCCATGTCCACGGAGCGCACCTTCACGGGCGTGCCGTTTGGCCGGGTGAGTCGCGCCTGCCCCGGCGCCCAGGGCTTCTGCCCCGGGAGGTTGCGCACGCGGACGACGGCAAGCGCCCAGGTACCGGCGCGATACCCCTCTCCCCCTTGCACCTTCAGCCCACTCTGGGTGCCAGTGGGCACATTCACCATGAGCCGGGCCTGTACGCCCTCGAGGTTGAGCCGCCCGGAGAAGACGAGCCCGGCAGGCCCACTCGTGGCCTGCAACGCCGCCAGGGCCTTCTCCTTCTCCGCCAGGGCTGCTTCCAACGCCTCCACCGTGCGCGGGCGGCGCACCACCTCCACCTCCTTGTCCACCAGCGTGGGGTGGGTGACGAGCACGAGCGTGGCCACCGTGGGGGAGGCTCCGTCCCGGTAGCGCACCCGCACCACCAGCTTCTCCTCGGCGTCCAGATCGACGGAGGGCTCCACGGCGATGAGGCGCTCGCCCACCTCCACCCACCGGAAACGCGCCGGCCGCCCCTCCACCTCCACCGAGGCCCTGTCGAGGGGGGCGTCAAAGCGCAGGTAGGTGGCCACGCCCACCGCCACCCGCGCCTCGGGAACCGCCTCATTGGGGTTGCTGGGGAGGAGGACCTGGCGTTGCTGCTGCTCGCGAGCGGGAGGCTGAGTCTGCGCTGCCGCCGGCGCCGCCAGGGACAGGGTGAGGAGCATCAGGAGAAGAGGTGATGGTAGTGCCAGAGTGGTTGACCTCTGCGGTTCACCCTAGCAGATGCACCACGTGGGCGGCGTGGCCAGCGAGCGCCGTTTCTTTCCGCGGGGGCGCTTCGGTCTCGTCGGCCACCTATTCGGTTTCAGTCACAGGGCAGCATGAGGGTGAACGTCGCGCCCGCGCCGGGACGGCTGACGAGCGTCACGCTGCCCTCGTGGGCCTCGGCCACCTGCTTCACGATCCAGAGACCCAGGCCGAAGCCGCCCGCGAACCGCTCGCTTTCCACCTGGGCGAAGCGCTCGAAGATTCGAGCGTGGTCCTTCTCGGCGATGCCCGGGCCCTCGTCCCGGACGACGATCCGCACCCAGGGGCCTTCGCTCTGGACCCGGACGTGGACGGGAGCGCCCGGGGCATAGCGGACCGCGTTCTGCAGCAGGTTGGTGACCGCCTGCTCCAGCCGCATCCTGTCCCAGCAGCCCACGACGGGTTCACGGGCCTCGACCGTGACCTGGCAACCCGCACGTGCGAACTCTTCCGCGAAGCGCTCCGTCGTATCCGCCACGAGCTCCGACATGTCGAAGGACTCCCGCTGGAGCGCCGGTGCCTTGGCATCGGCTCGGGAGACATCGAGCAGGTTGTTGATGAGCCGCTCGAGCCGGCCGCACTGCACCTGCACCCGGTTCAACCGGGCGTTGAGCTGCTCCGCCGTCAGCGTTCCCTTCGTCTGGGCGCGAACCATCCCCTGCACATAGAGCTGGAGCGAGGTGATGGGGGTCTTCAGCTCGTGTGACGCGACGGAGAGGAACTCATCCCGCGAGCGCACCGCCTGCTCCAGCGCCGCGGTCCGTTCGAGTACCCGGTGCTCGAGCTCCGCGTTGAGGCGGTGCAGCTCATCCTTCGCCATGCTCAGCGCGGCGCTTTCGATCATCTGCCAGTCGCCCGCCCTGCGCGTGAGGGCGAACTGGTGGTTGGTGACCACGTCCAGGATGTCATGGGGCTGGCACCGCCCCAGGCAATAGCTGCAGAGACCGATGATGTGACGGCTCTGGAAGACCTTCGAGACGCGCGCCTCGTAATCGACGAAGCCGTTCCAATCCGAGCGCTCGACCCAGTAGGTGTTGCCCGTCAGCCGCAGCCCGGCGAACCCATCCGCCCGGGCCCGCTCCTCCCGCTCCACCCATCCTCGCAAGGTGGAGTCCGGGTCGGTCTTCCCCGTCGCCTTGTACCAGTCGTGATGGTCGATGATCTCAATCTGATTGCGCCGCTCGCGCTCGGCGATGTCCGGGACCGCCTGGCGAAGGGCCGTCCGAGCGTCCTGGGCGGGAAGCGGCTCCGAGGTGACCCACAGGCACTTCTCATTGCTGTCGAGGCCCGCCTTGAAGAACGGCACGAGCGAGTCCACGAGGTCCTCCTGCGCGTCGTAGAACTGGCAGAAATGCGCTCCCCAGGGCAGGGAGCCCACGGCCGAGAGTCCACTGGGTCGAAGTTGTTCGAGCATGAGGCCCCCTAACGCCGAAGGAATCCAGCCGACAACACGGGAAGCATGCCTCCGTTGGAAATAGTTCATCCGCTGCCGATAAAGCAGCCGAGAGGACGGGCGTCCCATGCCCGCCTGCTCACCGAGGACACGGAGGGCCAGGGAGCGCCAACCCACTGCCGCGGGCGTCCACCCCCGTCTTCACGTAGTTGGTGGTGCCCTCCTTCTTGTCCTTCTCATGGTGTAGAGTTCACGTACTGAAGGCTCCCCAGGGGGAGAGCGATGAGCGGAAAGACAGAAGCGATCGTTCTGATTCATGGGTCTGAGGCCGGGCAGAAGGACTTCAACCGCGATCGGTTGATCGCCGCGCTCGAGCAGGTCCCGGAAACCGGGGAGGTGATTCGGAGCGAAGCCCAGGCCGTGGCGGGTGTGGAAGGGGTGCGGCTGCGGGTGACCCGACCCGGTCAGCCAGAGCGGACCCTGGATGTCTACGAGGCCTACTGGGGCGACCTCGTCACCCGCCTCACCCAGGAGCATCTGGTGAACCGGGTGGGGCGTGGGTTGAGGGTGCTCTTCTACTGGCTCCACCCCAAGGTCTGGGCGGGTCTCGGCAAATACAAGTGGCTGTCGTTCAACATGGCCGTGATGCTCCTGCTGATGACGTTCTGGCTCTACGGCGGGCTCACGCTGCTCTTCTCCCAAGCGGGCTCCGACCCCCAGTTCCTGGGGAACCTGTTCGGGCTGATGCCGGGTTCCACGGAAGCGCCCTCGATGGCGGCCTCCCTGTGGGGGAAGCTTGTTCCCACCCTCAAGGACTGGGGGGCGATGATGGGGAGCTTGAAGGCCTGGGTCATCGCTTCACTCGTCATGGGCGTGCTGCCTGTGTCCATGGTGGTCGACATCAGCGACTTCACACAGCGCTACCTGCGCAATGAGTGCGCTTCACCGAAGGAACTGGGATTGCGCTACCGCATCCGCAACCGGGTTCGCCGGGTCCTCCAGAACGTCTGCGAATCAGGCCAGTACGAGCGGGTGACCGTCGTGGCGCACAGTTTTGGCGTGGCCATCGCGGTGGATATCCTGGCGGACTACGACTCCGACAAGAAGGTGCCTCTGCGGTTCATCTCCCTGGCGGGCCCTCTGGAGCTGTTCTCCCGGCGCGCGGAATGGATCCAGACGGAGATTGATCGCTGCGCGGTGAACAGCCACGTGAAACAGTGGATCGACATCTACTCCTCGGAGGACTGGTTCGGCTTCCCGATCCCCATCAAGAAGGCGCCGCAGGGCGTGGTCCTTCAGAAGCCCATCCAGCATGGGTTGGGGTGGCTGGCCCGGCTGACCGGCGAGACGCACTGGCGCTACTTCGACAACGAGGAGGTCATTCACGAGTTGCTGGCCTCGGAGCCTCCACAGGCGCAGGTGGTTCCACTCAACGCGCAGCAGACGGGATAGCGGGCCTCCTCGAACAAGGAGACCCCTGCCCGTGGCCGAGTCGATGAAGGGCATCATTCCCACCAGGGGCGAAGTGGGGTGAGGAGACCGGCCCGGGCAAGGCGTTCGGAGACATCGAGGGCCAACGCCACATGGGCGGGGTTGGAGTCCCCTTGTCCTCGACGGGCTCGACCTGAACTTCGTGAGTTGCTCCATTCCATCCGCTCAGCGAGAAACCATCCGTGGCGAAGCGTCCTTCTTCCCGCGCTTGCTGGTTGAATACCTTCGCGAGACTCGCCGCATTGGGTTCGAAGCGGTGCGTCAGCGCTTCCTCGAGGGTTCGGCCCTTCTTGAACCAATGAGTGAGGCTCGGGTCGCATGAAGCGAGCAGGCTGAAGAAGGCTTCCGCATGAAATCGCCCATGAATATTCAGCCTACAACCCCAACTGGGATTACCATCTCGCTCCGGCATCTACTTCCCGCGGAGAGGCTCGCGCGAGGCAGTCCGCCTCGCGCGGGTGCTGCCCATCGAAGGCATCCATGGGTTGTGCGGCCGCCAACGCCTGCCCCGCGCGCGTATGGCCAAGGTGCGCGTGACCGGACAGGGTTGCGCACATGGCCCACGCCCCGGAGACCGTCAGCTATTCGAGTGGCCGCGGCCGCGGCGTGCTGCTCGCCAGCGCGCTGGGCAGCAGCATGGCGTTCCTCGACTCCACCGCCGTCAACGTCGCCCTCCATTCACTCGGCGAGGAGCTGGGCACCGGACTGTCCGGCCTGCAGTGGACCGTGGATGCCTACCTGCTCGCCCTGGGTGCGCTCGTCCTCACCGGAGGCGCGCTCGGGGATGCCTTCGGCCAGCGGCGCATCTTCCTCACCGGACTCGGCGCCTTCGTCGTCACCTCGGGGCTGTGTGGAATCGCCACCAGCGTGGGCTTGCTCGCCGCCGCTCGCGCCGCCCAGGGCCTTGGCGCCGCGCTCCTCGTCCCCACCAGCCTCGCCCTCCTGCGCACATCCTTCTCCGAGAAGGACCGGGACCGCGCCGTCGCGGCCTGGGCCGGACTCTCCGGTGTCAGCACCGCCGTGGGGCCCCTCCTGGGAGGATGGCTCATCGAGGTCTGGTCGTGGCGCGCCGTCTTCTTCCTCAACATGCCCCTGGCCCTGCTCGCCGCCTGGGCCGGCCGCCGCTTCGTCCCCGCCATCGCGCCTGGCCGCCCGGTGCGCGAGCTCGATGGCGGAGGTGCCCTGAGTGTCACGCTCGGGCTCGGGGGCATTGTCTTCGCCCTCATCGAGGGCCCCGTGCAGGGGTGGTCCACCCTGTCCGTCACCTCCGGCCTCGGGGGAGTCCTCGCGCTCGGGCTCTTCGTCCTGCTCCAGGCGCGCGGGGGGCATCCCATGCTGCCCCTCGGCCTCTTCCGCTCCCGCGCCTTCCGCGGCGCCAACCTCACCACCCTCGCCGTCTACTTCGCGCTCGGCGGCGCCACCTTCTTCATCGTGCTCGCGCTCCAGCAGGAGGTGGGCTACTCGCCCCTGGAGGCCGGCGCCTCGCTGCTCCCCATCACGGTGCTGATGCTCCTGCTCTCCCCTCTCGTGGGCGGGCTCGCGCAGCGGCTCGGCTCGCGCGTGCTCATGCTCATCGGGCCGCTCGTCTGCGCGGTGGGGCTCGCCCTGTTCACCCGCATCGAGCGCGGTGGGAGCTACGTGGACTCCGTCCTCCCGGGCGCGGTGGGACTGGGGCTGGGGCTCGCACTCACCGTCGGGCCGCTCACCGCCACCGTGCTCGCCAGTGTCGCCGGGAGCCAGGCGGGCATCGCCTCGGGGTTCAACAACGCGGTGGCGCGCATCGCGGGATTACTGGCCGTGGCACTGCTCCCCGGGGTGTGCGGGCTCACAGGCCGTGTCGGGGCGGGCTTCCTCGCGGGCGTGCACCGCGCGCTGTGGCTCTCCGCCGCGCTGTGCGCGGTGGGCGGGGTGTGCGCCTGGGTGCTCGTCCCTGGCGGGAAGCACGGGGACGCGTCGAGGCCCCGGTGAGCGGCGGCGCGGCCCCGGTCCTTCGACCGGCGAATTGATCGGCAACGTCGGCCTGCACCATTTCTGCGAGCAGAACCGCCGCTGCGAGATCGGCTACGCGCTCGCCAGCCGCCACTGGGGTGAAGGTTATGCGACCGAAGCGCTGCGCGCGGCGATCCGCCATGGCTTCGACGCCCTGAACCTGAACCGCATC